>JBEKBL010000026.1:0-12748 GCA_050015415.1 Solirubrobacteraceae bacterium | reverse complement strand
GACGCCGGCGCCGACAAGGTGTCGGTCAACAGCGCCGCGGTCGCGCGCCCCGGGCTGATCGAGGAGCTCGCGACGCAGTTCGGAGCGCAATGCGTCGTCCTCGCGGTCGACGCCAAGGCTGCGGGAGACGGATGGCGCGTTCACGTCCGTGGCGGACGTGAACCGGTCGAGCTCGACGCGGTGGCCTGGGCGCGCGAGGGGGTCGAGCGGGGAGCGGGGGAGATCCTGCTAACGAGCATGGACCGCGACGGCACGAGCGATGGTTACGACCTGGAGTTGACGCATGCGGTCAGCGAGGCGGTCGGGGTGCCGGTGATCGCATCGGGTGGGGCCGGCACGCTCGATCACCTTGTCGAGGCGCTCGCAGCAGGCGCTGACGCGGCGCTCTGCGCATCGATCTTTCACTACGGCACGCACACGATCGCCGAGGCCAAGGAGCGCATCGCCGCAGCCGGCATCGCGGTGCGCGGAGCCTGATCGGCCCCTTCAGGTTTTCTCGAAGACGATCCTGTAGTGCTCGAGCAGCTCCCGCTCGAAGCAGACCTTGTTCGCACCGACGCCGGAGGCGAAGGCCAGCCGGAAGTCGGCGCTCGTCAACCAGCGCGGGACAAGTCTGAGCTTGAGCAGAGTCTTCTGCAGGCTGCGGGCCCCGGTTCGCCGGCTCCACTCGGTCATCGTCTGGAGGTAGTCGAGGCGTCCGCTCTCACTCGAGACGAGGCGAAAGCTGGGCTCCGCACAACGGACGATTTGATCTCGCCCGAGCGGCAGCCAGGAGCCAGGGAACTGGCGCGCGAGGAGCGCCAGGTACCACGCGTCGGAGTCGCGCGGCGCGTTGATGTCGACGTCATCCAGCGGGATCATGTTCGGGCCAAAAACCATTGTTTGCAGGTAGAAGCGGCCCTGCTGCGGGAGGACCTCGGCGACGCGGCGAAAGAAATCGCTGTAGAGCGCCTCCTGGCGCCCGGCGCGGTACTCGTCCGGCGAGCAGAAGTGCTCGAACGCCCCAAGCGAGGCGACAGCGTCGAAAGCACCGAAGCTTTCGCGCGTCAACTGGCGCGCGTCGAACAGGTGAACGTCGAGGCCATGGCGGCGGCAGGCCGCCAGCTGTGCTTGCGACAGCGTCACGCCGACCCCGGTCGCGCCACGAGCGCGGATGAACGCGAGCAGCGGTCCCCAGCCGCAGCCGAGGTCCAGGACGCGCCGGCCCGGCTCGATCCCGATCTGCTCGGCGACGTACTCGTGCTTACGCGCCTGAGCCTCGGCCAGGCTGAGCGAGAAGTCGCCGTCGTACTTGGCTCCGCTGAAATCCGCGAGCTCGCCGAGGCTGAGGCGAAAGACCCGGTCGGTGAGCGAATAGGTGAAGTCGATATCGCGCCGGTCAGCCACTGCGGACTGGAGCCTAGACTCAATCGATGCTGAAAGCCGATGACTTTCGAGCCGCCGCCGTGCTCGACGCGCTCGCGCGCCGTCCCGATGGAGCTGCGCTGCTGGCGCTGTCAGACTCGGGCGCGGCGGTCGTCGGCGGCTTCGTCCGCGACACGCTGCTGGGCTTCGAGCCTCGCGAGGTGGACGTGGTGGTTGACGGCGACGCAGAGGGCTTCGCACGCAGACTCGGCGGCAGCGTCGTCACACACGCGGCGTTCGGCACCGCGCGCGCCGTCAAGGACGGCTGGTCGATCGACGTCGCCGCGGCGCGCAGGGAAAGCTACCCGCGGCCGGGTGCCCTGCCGGTCGTCGAGCCGGCGACGCTCGCCGAGGATCTCGAGCGGCGCGATTTCGGCGCGAATGCGATCGCCGTCCCGCTCGCTGGTGGCGAGCTGGTGGCAGCCGCAGGCGCACTCGACGATCTCGCGGCGCGGCGTCTGCGCGTGCTGCACGAGCGCAGTTTCATCGACGACCCAACGCGCGTCATGCGCCTCTCGCGCTACCGCCACCGCCTCGACTTCACGGTGGAGGCGCACACCGCCGCGCTCGCCGAGGCGGCAACGCTGCAAACCGTGAGCGGGCCGCGCATCGGCGCCGAGCTGCGCCTGGCGCTGCTCGAGCCGGACCCGCTCGCGCCGCTCGCCGACCTCCAGGGACTGCTGCCGATCGTCGTCGATCGCGCGCTCGTCGAACGCGCGCTCGCGCTTGCTCCCGCCGACGCCGACCGCCGGCTCGTGATCCTCGGCTCGATCGCCGGAAAAGTCGCCCCCACGGAATGGCTGGCGTCGCTCGAGCTGACGGCGCACGAGCGCGAGGTGCTCGAGCTCGCCCGAGAGGCCGAGCGCCTCGCAGCGGAGATCGAGGCCGCCGGCTCGGCGAGTGCCCTGCGCGACGTGCTGCGCCGGGTCCCGGCGGAGGTCGTGGCCATGGCAGGGGCGCTCGGTCCAGCTGGCGCGGCGCGGCGCTGGCTCGAGGAGCTCCGCTGGGTGGAGCTCGAGATCGCCGGCGATGACCTGCTGGCTGCCGGCGTAGCGGCCGGTCCCGACCTCGGCGCGCGGCTCGAGCGCACGCTCCGGCGCAAGCTCGACGGGGAGCTCGCTGCGGGGCGCGCCTCGGAGCTCGCGAGCGCGCTCGAGGAGAGTCCGTGAGGGGGGCTGCGGGAGCCGCCCTTTGGGCGGCTGTCCTCGCCTGGCCGCTTTTGATGGCACGAGAGGTGGTTTCGTGAGCATTTTGGTCGAACTGCGCGGTGCGACCGTGCTGTTCAGCGAGTGTGCGGAGGGGGACCTTGGACGGACGGTGGGAGAGCCGAGTGCGGCGGTCCTCGCGAACCGCGTTGCGATGCTGGAGCGGTGTGGCGTGCGGGCGATCAGTGTGCCTCACCAGGTGCATGGCGCGACCGTTGTTGCAAACGCGGGAGGCGCTGGCTACTCCGTTGGCCTTATCACGGCCGACGGCGTCGTCACCACAGCATCGGACACCGGGGTCGCAGTCCACGTCGCTGATTGCCTGCCGATCGCGATCGCCGGTCCGGGCGGTGTCGCGATGGTTCACGCCGGCTGGCGCGGCCTGGCCGGCGGCGTCATCGCATCCGCAGTCGCGACCCTCGACGCCGCCGGCGTCAGTGGTCCGCTTGAGGCGGTGATCGGCCCGGGCGCTCGCGCGTGCTGCTACGAGACTGGCCCTGAGGTCCACGCCGTGTTTGCGTCCTACGGGCGGAGCCACGACCGCCGCCTCGACCTCGCGGCGATTGCGACCGCGCAGCTCGGCGTGGCAGGTGTCGGGCGCGTCGCCGACGTCGGCCTCTGCACCCTCTGTGCTCCGAGCGGCCTGCTCTTCTCGCATCGTCGCGACGGCGAGAACACGGGACGCCAGGCAGGCATCGCATGGCTGCGCTGAGCGTCGAGTCGGTGCGCGCCAACCTCGTCGCGGTGCGCGCGCGGATCGCGGCCGCCGCAGCACGAGCCGGCCGCGACGCTGCAGCCGTCGAGATCCTCGCCGCGGTGAAATACCTCGACGGCCCGGCGCTCGAGGTCCTCGCCGATGCCGGCATCACGCTCGTCGGTGAGAACCGCGCTCAGGACCTCCTCGAAAAGGTCGGATACGCCGAGGGTCGACTGCGCTGGCACTTCATCGGCGCGCTCCAGTCGCGCAAGGTCAAGCTGATCGTGCCGCACGTCGAGCTGATCCACTCCGTTGCGAGCTACTCCGCGCTGGACGCATTGGGGCGCTGCGCCCCGGCGTCGTTCGAGATCCTCGTCGAGGTCAATGTCGCAGGCGAGCCGGGCAAGGCCGGGATCGCTCCGAGCGAGCTCGACGCGTTCATCGCGAGGAGCCCGGTAAAGGTGGTGGGACTGATGACGATGCCGCCCCAGACCAGCGAACCGGAGGCCAACCGCCCCTTCTTCGAGCAGATCGTGTCGCTCGCGCGGGAGCGCGGTCTGTCGCAGGTATCGGCCGGAACGAGTCAGGACTACGAGGTCGCCGTCGAGGCTGGCGCCACGATAGTGCGAATCGGCACGAGTCTGTATCGCGAAATTCCCTCAGAGCGCTAGAGTTCTCGGGTAGCAGGGATTACCCACCTGCGCACGAAACACGCACCTGAACCATGGCGCTCAAGGACTCCTGGCACCGTACGCTCGTCTACTTCGGCCTCGCCGAAGAGTACGACGACGAGGATTACGACCCCGACACCGGCCCCGAGGTGGCACTCGAGGATCGCTATCGCGAGCGTCCCAACGTGCGACGCCTCGCTCCACGTCGCCGGCCCGACGACATCGACGACATCTTCGGCGAGGACCAGCCGCGCGGCCGCCAGCAGACGGTGCTGCGCTCGGTGCAGGGCGGTCGCGGTAACGGCGGGCGCGACCGGGGCGGGCGCGATGACCGCGACTTTCAGGTCCACGTCGTACACCCGAAGTCTTTCAACGACGCGCAACAGGTCGCCGACAAGTTCAAGCGCGACATCCCGGTGATCATCAACCTGCAGGAAGCCGACCAGGATCTTCCGCGTCGCATGATCGACTTCGTCAGCGGACTCACCTACGCCCTCGACGGCGGGATGCAGCGCATCGCCGACAGGGTGTTCATGCTCACGCCGCGCAATGTCGAGCTCTCAGCCGAAGAGCGCGCGCGGCTGATCGAGAAGGGGTTTTTCAACCAGGCTTAGAGGCGGCGGCCGGCAATTGTCGCTTTGCGAAAATTCCGTCGCCTTCTTACTGGCCGCTTGCTCCTCGTAGCGCCGGCGGTTGCCCGTAGCCGCAATGCGGTCGTGGCCGCAGGTTGGCCTCCTCGCTTGAGTGTCGCCTGTGTCGCGTGGCTAGATAGCCTTGGGTTGTGACTTTGCTTGGGTTTGTCGGGGCTGGGAACATCGCGCGGGCGCTGGCCGTCGGGCTGGGGGAGCCGGCGCTGTTCTCGGACGGGGGGTCGGGGCGGGCGGTGGCTCTCGCGGACCTCGTTGGCGGGGAGGCCGTTTCGAATGCCGAGCTGGTTCGGCGGGCCGACGTCGTGGTGCTGGCGCACAAACCGGGTCAGCTGAGGGCGGTTGCGGCGGAGCTGAGTGGCGCGACGGTCGTGCTGTCGCTGCTTGCCGGGGTGAGCCTGGAGCAGCTCGAAGCGGCCCTGCCCGGAGCCGTGCTGACGCGCGGGATGCCGAATACCGCGGTGGCCGTGCGCAGGGGGGTGACCTGCGTCTGCGGGGCACCGGGGCTTGACGAGCTGCTCGCGCGGGTCGGCGTCGTCGTGCGGTTACCGGAGCGCCTGATTGACGCGGCGGTTGCTGTCAGCGGTGTCGCGCCGGCCTACGTGTCGCTGATCGCCGAGGCCTGGGTTGACGCAGCCGTCGGCCAGGGTATTCCCGCCGCGCAGGCGGCCGAGCTCGTATGCGCGGGACTCGCGGGATCGGCGGCTCTGCTCGAGCAGCGCGGGATGGACACGCTCGCGGTTCGCCGGGAGGTCACCTCGCCAGGTGGCATGACAGCGAGGGGCCTGCGAGTGCTCGAGCGGGCCGGCCTGCGCGCGGCGTTCAGCGATGCAGCTGCCGCCGTGGTTGGCACAGGCCCGCCGAAGTGACGATCCTCGCCAGCGCGTTCGTCGGGCACGTCGCCGCATTCGTCGACTATTTCGCCTGGGTGTACGCGATCGCGATCATTCTCTACGTCCTCACGAGCATGATCTTCGCGGCCGGCCTGCGAATCCCCTACAACCGCTGGAGCGATGCGATCCTGACCTTCCTCCGCGATGTCAGCGAGCCGTGCTTGCGGCTCTTCCGGCGCATCCTGCCGTCGTTTGGCGCTCTCGACCTGAGCCCGATCGTCGCGATCATCGTCGTGCGGCTCGCCGGGTCGCTGGCAGCCCGCGCGATCGGTGGCTAGCTCCAGCCGCGCGCCGTGGTCGCGCGCGGGCATCGTCGCAGTGGTGGTGATCGCTCTCGATCAGCTCACGAAGGCACTGGTCCGCGGTTCCATCGCTCAAGGCGCGACACGACGCCTCCTGCTGGGTGTCACGCTCGACCACACGACAAACAGCGGCGTGGCGTTCAGCCTGCTGAGCGGCAGCGCCGTAACGGTCACGGTCCTCGCGCTGATCGTCCTCGCCGTGCTGATCTACTACTTCGCCCGCCACAGCTCGCAGACCCTGCTGTGGCTGCCCACAGGCATGATCGCCGGTGGGGCGCTCGGCAACCTGATCGACCGCCTTCGCATCGGAGCTGTCACGGACTTCATCAAGTTCCCCGACTGGCCGGCGTTCAACGTTGCTGACAGCGCCATAACGCTTGGGGTCGTCGCTCTCGTCCTGCTGATCGGCCGCGGTGGATCTACGAGCTCCAGCTGAGGCCAAGGGCCTCCGCCTCGATCGCTACCTCGCTGAGCACGCCGGCTCGCGAGCCCAGGCCGAGCGCTGGATCAAACACGGCAGCGTCACCGTCAACGGCCGCAAGGCCCAGAAATCCGATGTATTGGCCGGGGGCGAGCACATAAGCGTCGTTGCGCCCGCTCCAAACGTGGACGTCGCCAACACCGGCGGCGAGTTGCCGGTCGTCGTTTTTGAGGATTCCGACATGCTGGTGGTCGACAAGCCGGCAGGCGTCGTGGTTCATCCCGCTGCCGGTCACCGCACCGGCACGCTGTCGCAGGCGCTCGTGGCGCTCGGCGCAGACGGCGGCGAGCGGTGGCGCCCGGGCATCGTGCACCGCTTGGACAAGGACACCTCGGGTCTCCTGGTGGTCGCCAAGAGCGATGCAGCGCACCGCGCGCTCAAGACCGCGCTCAGCGAGCGGCGGATCGTGCGCGAGTACCTTGCGCTCGTTGCAGGGCGCCCGCCGGCGCGCGGCGGCACCATCGATGCGCCGCTCGGCCGCGACCGCCGTGCCCCGCGGCGGATCTCGCTCGACAGTGCTCACGCCCGCGAAGCCAGGACGCATTTCACCCTGGAGGAGGCGCTGCCCGCCGCGAGCCTGTTGCGCGTGCGTCTCGAGACGGGGAGGACGCACCAGATTCGCGCCCACTTCGAGGCGATTGGCCACCCGGTCTGCGGCGATCCGGAGTATGGACGCGCGCCGGCATACGGGCTGAGCCGCCAGTTCCTTCACGCAACCCGTCTCGAGCTCGAGCAGCCCTCCAGCGGCCAGTCGTTGACGTTTGACTCACCGTTGCCCGACGACCTGGCTGATGCTCTCGCCCGTGCCCGTCACGGGGAGCGTGCACGCCGCGGCTGAGGTCGCGTATCCTCGTCTAGACCGATAAAGCAACCCGCACGGCGCCAAAGATCGCCAGCCTGCCCGAGCCGGTCGAGCTCGGGTCCTCGCGACCTTGCCGGGCGGAATCACCAACGCAAACAAGGAGCAGTACCGTGGCTCGAGTCGAGCTGAAGGACCTGCTGGAGGCCGGCGTGCATTTCGGCCACCAGACGAGACGCTGGAACCCCAAGATGCGCCGCTTCATCTTCGGTGAGCGCGACGGCATCTACATCATCGATCTGGTGACGACGCAACGCCTGCTCGAGCAGGCGCTCGACTTCGTCGCCGACGTTGCTCACCGTGGCGGCACCGTCCTGTTCGTCGGTACGAAGAAGCAGGCACGCGACGCGGTGCAGCAGGTGGCGGAGGCTGCCGGCATGCCCTACGTCAACCACCGCTGGCTCGGCGGCCTGCTGACGAACTTCCAGACGATCAGCGAGCGGATCAGGCGCCTCCACGACCTCGAGCGCTACGAAACAGAGGGACAGCTCGCCCTGCTGCCAACGCGCGAGCGTATGTCGGCCGAGGCTGACCTCGTGAAGCTCCGAGCCAACCTCGGCGGCGTCAAGAACATGAAGGGCACACCCAACGCAATCTTCATCATCGACCTCAAGACCGAGGTGATCGCCGTGCGTGAGGCCCAGCGCCTGCGCATCCCAATCATCGGTCTCGTCGATACCAACTGCGACCCGGACGGCATCGACTTCGTGATTCCCGGCAACGACGACGCGATCCGCTCCTGCTCGATCATCACCCGCGCGATCGGCGACGTCGTCGCCACCGAAGCCGGCTTCTACCGCGCCGAGCAGGAGAAGCTCCGCAAGGAAGCCGAGGAGCGCGCGCGCAAGGAAGCCGCGGAGCGGGCAGCGGCAGCTGAGGCCGCGGCTGCGGCCGAGGCCGCTGAAGCCGCCGCTGCTGCCGAAGCTGCTGCGGCGGCCCAAGCAGAGGCCTCAGCTGCGCCGGTCGGAGCGCCGGCTGTGCCGGCCACGCCCGCACCGGCAGGTGCCGCGCCGCCCGTGGCCGCGTCGACGCCCGGGACGCCGGCTGCCAGCTCGTCGCCGGCTGTGCCCGGCGCTCCCGTTGAGCCGGTGCCCCCAGCGCCCGCGCCAGTGGAGCCGGCAGCGGTGGAGTCGGCAGCGGTTGCCGAGCCGGAGCCCGCCGCGCCCGCAACCGAGGCCTCCGCCGAGCCCGAGCCAGCGGCGCCTGCCGCCGAGGCGCCAGTCGAGCCCGAGCCCGCCACGCCCGCAACCGAGGCCTCCGCCGAGCCCGAGCCAGCGGCGCCTGCCGCCGAGGCGCCAGTCGAGCCCGAGCCCGCCGCGCCCGCAACCGAGGCCTCCGCCGAGGCGCCACCCTCAAAGGCCAAGCGCACCACGCGCAGGAAGCCCACCGAGAAAAAGCCGAAACCCGAGCCCGAGCTAGCGGACGCGGGTGGCAAAAGCGAGTCCTCGCCGGACACTGGCGCACCCAAGGAGCCGGCCAATGCCAAGTAGCGACCGAATATCAGCCGCTGACGTCAAGGCCCTGCGCGATCGAACCGGCGCCGGGATGATGGACTGCAAGAAGGCGCTTACCGAGGCCGGTGGGGATGTCGACAAGGCGATCGAGATCCTTCGCGTCAAGGCGGGCAAGCGGATCGAGGACCGCGGTGAGCGGGTCGCCACCGAGGGGACGATCCAGACCTATGTGCACCACAACGGGAAGCTCGGCGTGCTCGTCGAGGTCGATTGTGAGACCGACTTCGTCGCGCGGACCGACGACTTCATCGGTTTCGCGCGCGAAGTGGCATCGCACATCGCTGCCGCAGCGCCGCGCTGGCTGAGTGAGGAGCAGGTACCGGACGAGAAGCGTGAGGCCGAGTTGCACATCTTCGAGCAGGAGGCCGCCGACAAGCCGGCCGAGATCCGCGAGAAGATCGCCGCCGGGAAGCTCCAGAAATGGCTGTCGGAGGTCGTGCTGCTGGAGCAGGTCCACGTCAACGCCGACAAGCACGACGGCAAGACGATCCGCCAGCTCCAGCACGACATCGCCGCGCGGACCGGCGAGAACGTACTCATCCGCCGCTTCGAGCGGTTCGTGGTCGGCGAATAGCAGCGATGGACAAGCCGATCTTCGCGCGCGTGCTCGTGAAGCTCTCGGGCGAGGCGTTGATGGGCGACCTCGATTACGGCATCGATCCGGACCGCGTGCGCGCGATCGCCGGCGCCGTCCGCGCCGTGACCGACACCGGCGTGCAGCTCGCGATCGTGCCGGGCGGCGGCAACATCTACCGCGGCCTCAAAGGCGCTGCAGAAGGCATGGACCGTGCCACCGGGGATTACATGGGCATGCTCGCGACCGTCCTCAACGCCCTTGCGCTCCAGGACGCCTGCGAGAAGGCTGGGGTCCACACGCGCGTGCAGTCGGCGATCACAGTCCAGGAGGTCGCCGAGCCGTACATTCGCCGTCGCGCGATGCGCCACCTCGAGAAGGGCCGCGTCGTGATCTTCGCCGCCGGCACGGGCAACCCGTTCTTCACGACCGACACCGCGGCGGCACTCCGAGCGAGTGAGATCCACGCTGAGGCAATCCTGATGGCAAAGAACGGGGTGGAGGGCGTCTTCAGCGCCGATCCCGCGATCGACCCCACAGCCACGTTCATCCCGCGGATCACGCACATGGAGGCGATCCAGCGGCGCCTCGCGGTGATGGACGCCACTGCGCTCACGCTCTGCATGGAGAACAAGCTGCCGATCCACGTCTTCAACGTTGACGACGAACGCAACATCGGCCGGATCCTCGCCGGCGAGCGCGTCGGCACGCTCGTCAGCACGCCGTAGTCGACGCGCCAAGTCGTGCACGGTCGTACCTGGCGTCCTCAGCGTCTTGGTGGCGACCCAGAACGGCCACGGCGAGTGGTCGGAGCCGCGAACTACACTCGCCTCGTCAGGTCAATGCAGCGTTTGCACCCCTGTCGGTGCGGAGGAGGGATCGATGCCAGCACATGGTCCGGTGAAGACGTCACACCATCTTGCGAAGGCGCTCCACCCCAGTCCCGCGGCGATCAAGGAGGCGATGGGCGAGGTCGACGGATTCAACGCGAAGTTCGCGGTGCTGATCACGAGACTGGTCGGCACGATGTGGTGTGCCTATTTGTTCACGATCATCGCTCTCCTTGGTCTCAGGCCGGCACTGAAGCCGGGTGGCGAGGGCCTGATCGCCTGGATCGCTCAGACCTTCCTCCAGTTGGTTCTGCTCTCGGTGATCATGGTCGGGCAGAACGTCCAGAGCCTCGCGGCGGATGCGCGTGCTGCCAACACCTACTCTGACGCCGAAGTGATCCTCGATCGGCTGGACGCGCACACGCAAGGCGGCATCACCGACATCCTCGACCGCCTCGACGCGATGGCTTCAACGCTGAAGGCAGTCGCGGCCTCGGACAAGCCGGCGGTGAGCGCGTCGGGAAAGGACGGCGCCTGACGCGGCAACGCGTCGGTGGGTGGGCGCCACGGTAACGCTGCACCGGCTCGGTGACGCGTTATCCTCAGCCCGACCATGGGTCCGGCATTTTCCCTGCAATGGCGCTGATCGACGATCTGCTCGAGGATGCGCGCGAGCGGATGCGCAAGTCGATCGAGGCGACCGCGCACGAGCTTGGCACCGTGCGCGCCGGACGCGCCAGCCCCGGTCTGCTTGATCGCATCGAGGTCGAGTATTACGGCACGCCAACGCCGCTGCGAAACCTCGCAACGATCTCGGCGCCGGAAGCGCGGCTGCTCACGATCCAGCCGTTCGACTCATCGTCGATCAAGGCGATCGAGAAGGCGATCAACGAGTCCGACCTCGGGCTCAACCCGTCCAACGACGGCAAGCTCGTCCGGCTCACGATCCCCGAGCTCAACGAGGAGCGACGCCGCGAGCTCGTCAAGGTGGCCCGGCATATCGCAGAAGAGGGCCGGGTGGCTGTTCGCAACGTGCGACGCGACGTCATGCACGACCTGCGCGAGTTGAAGGAAGCCGGCGAGACGGGCTCCGACGACGAGCATCGCGCCGAGGGTGGGCTCCAGAAGCTCACCGACTCGAGCATTGCCGAGCTCGACACCCTGCTGAAGGGCAAGGAAGCAGAGATCCTCGAGGTCTGATGGCGCCCGCACGTGGCGAGGACGCGCGGGGCGAGGAATCGCGCCAAGAGGCGCAGGAGGTTGGCCACGCCCGCTACGTTGCGATCATCACCGACGGCAACGGACGTTGGGCCAAGCAGCACCGCGTCTCGGTGGCGTCCGGGCATAGCGCGGGGGCCGACGCCGTGAAGGCACGCCTGCGCGACTCGGTCGAGCTGGGCGTCAGGGAGCTGACCGTTTACTCGTTCTCGACAGAGAACTGGTCGCGCCCACCCTCCGAGGTCAATGCGCTGATGCGCATGTTCAGCCGCCGGATCCGCTCTGAGACGCCGGAGCTGAAAGAGGAGGGCGTTCGCATGCGCTTCATCGGCCGGCGCGAAGGTATCCGACCGCAGCTTGTCAAGCAGATGGAGTGGGCGGAGGCGGAGACCGCAGACAACGACCGGATCACGTTGTTCGTGGCGTTCAACTACGGTGGCCGGGCGGAGATCCTCGACGCAGCGCGCCGTTTCGAGAGCGGCGAGGAGGCGGACTTCCGTGCGCTGCTCTACGCACCGGAGATGCACGACCCGGATCTGATCATCCGCACGAGCGGCGAGCGTCGGCTCTCGAACTACCTGCTGTGGCAGTCGGCGTACTCGGAGCTGGTTTTTCGCGACGAGCTCTGGCCCGACTTCACGCGCGAGGCCTACGAGGAATCGCTCGCCGAATTTGCCGCTCGGCGCCGGCGCTTCGGCGGGCGCTGATGGCCGCGGGCCAGCAGGCGTCGCCCGGTCCGCGAATGCGCTCGGAGCTGCTCGAGCGCGTGCTGGTTGGCCTCCCTGCGCTTGGCGCCGCGCTGGCCCTTGTCGCCGTCGGCGGCGTCACGTTCGCCGCCGCCCTCGCACTGCTCGGCGCCGCGTGCCTCTACGAGCTTTACCACCTCCACGCCGATGTGAGCCCCGCCTGGCCGGCCGGGGTCGCCGCCCTGCTCGGCTTGCTGGCTGCGGCGCAGTGGGGGACGCAGGCGCAGGTCCTCCTCGTCGCGGTCGCGGCGCTGCCACTGACCTTTGTCGTTGCCCTGTTCAGCGGACGCGCCCGGACGCCGTCGATTGCCCTCACGTTGCTTGGCGTCTGGTGGATAGCGCTCGCGCTCGCCTACGCCGTCCTACTGCGCCGCCTGCCGCATGGTGGCGGGATCGTCCTCGACGTGCTCCTTGGAACGTTCGTCGGCGACAGCGCGGCCTACCTCGGCGGACGCGCGGTCGGGCGTCACAAGCTCGCCCCGAGGATTTCGCCGAACAAGACGGTCGAGGGCCTCCTCCTCGGGCTCGCGTTCGCAGTGCTCGCGGTGTTCGTGGCGAGCCGCTTCCAGCACTGGCTTGGCGCCGCTGACGCGCTGGCGCTCGGGGCCGGCGTTGCGCTCGCAGCCCCGCTTGGGGATCTCTTCGAGAGCTTTGTCAAGCGTGACGCGGGGGCCAAGGACACGGGGCGGCTGTTCGGGGCGCACGGC
>JBEKBL010000025.1:0-13054 GCA_050015415.1 Solirubrobacteraceae bacterium | reverse complement strand
ACCATGACGACGCGGCTTGACTGCCGAACGCTGCAGAGTTTTGTGTGGCCCTCGCATCGCGGTTATAAGCAGCACCAGAGCAAACACTCCAATCGCAGCCACCATCCACAGCATCATTCGGCGCACCCGCAAAGACCACCTCAGCCTCCTCACTGATTTGCGCTCGAAGCTCACGCGTGAATTGGTGACCATGGTCACCGCTCGAAACCAAACTCTTTGTCGGCCTGCTGTGCCAACTGCCCACCGGAGCGGTTTGGGGAAGCAGCCGCTACTGTGCCACCAGCCACATGAACGCGACCTCGGCTCTCCGCTTTGGCGGATGCGCGAGCGCGCGCTGCTTCACTGCGTCGACGTCGGTGACGTTCGAGGCCCTCCGCCGACGCCCGAGGGCGCGCGTGCGTATGGTGCGCGGGCCGCGGTTGAGCGTGCAAGACGGGTGGCGATGTCCGCAGGACCTGAGAGTGCCGGCGCCGGCCGGTGACTGATGGGCCTACGGCCGAGACGCCGACAGCGGCGACTGCCGAGACGCTGAGAAGCGCGACGAACAGGCCACCATGACCGCCGGCCATTCGGAGCGTCCGCCGCACCGGCGCGGATGCGTGCGGTGGCACCAGCTGCGCGTCGAAACCATGCAACCGGGAGCCAACTCCAGGATTGCTGGAGTTGGTCGATTCGCCGAAGAGTTCGGTCTCGTCGATTACCCGGTAGACGGCGACCGGCTGCCGCCGCTTCAACGGTGTCTATCCTGATCCAGTCGCATTGCGCTGAATCCCGTTCCGACGGTCGCCATCTGAGGGGACACGTGTCGTGTGGATTCCACCTCGACGCAACTGCGCCCGGAAGTCCGGCAGGCCCATCCCTATCAGTTGACGGCCGGATTCCTTACCGTTCAAACGAGAAGCGGTCGCGCGAGGTCACGACCCAAACCACGAATCACAGGAGTGCGTGGAAGGCCGCTAGCAGTTGTGGGCATGAGCCCGTTCTTGCCGAACCGTTTCGCACACTTACCATGTCAGCGCTCGAAGCCAAACTCGCTGGTCTCTTGCTGCACGGTCGACGCCGACTGGGCGGGTAGCGCCAGTACCGACGACGACTTCGGTACGGCCATGGCAATGCTCGCTCGGTCACCGAACTCTCGTCGTATTTGAGCCACGACGGGAAGGTGATGAGCTCCGACTACCACGTGAGTCGTAGGGATAGTGCGCTGACCGCCACTGCGGCTCAAAGGCTTGTCGTACCGATCACGCAAGCGCGCGTGCGCTTGTGGCGGACTGCTACGCGAGCCGATCCCGATGTGCTCGCAAACCGCAAATCCACCGGCTGCTCCGGCGACGCATATAGCCACGACGCTGGCCTTGCCGATCATGACCCCGGCTGTTGACGCCCCGGTGAACCCCGCAGCGCCTGAGGCGCCGAATTCCGTGGCCGGATGACGGGCGGTCGTAAACAGACGTCGAAGGACCGCAACGAGCCACGCTATCTTGGGGTGCGTGACCGCCGACACAGCTGGAAGCGGCATGACCGCCGCCGCGTCCGGGGCGGTCCGGGTGAGGGCGGCGGCGTACCGCGCGCATGGCGGACAATTCTCAATGTGCGCGCGAGCCCGCGCCAGCTGCCCCTCGCCGCCGGCTCCCGCTACGAGAGCCAACAAATCCGGCTCCAGCCGTCGGCAACGCTCGCCGCGCTGGTACTCCGCCACGAGGGCCCGGAGTTTTGCCCTGGCGCGCTGAGCCACCTTGCGAAACTTCTCAGCCGACCATCCGTAACGCTCGCAGAAGTCAGCCACCTCCATCTGCAAGTTGACCTGGCTATGCAGCACCAGGCGCTGGTCGAGGGTGAGCTCCGCTATTACCTCGCGAAGTCGGCGAATATCGCCCTGCACTTCCAGCCGCCGCTCAACGGTTGCAGCGCGATCCTCGATCTCGGTTGCGGCGCCGCCCGCACCGTCGACCGGGACTGCATTAGCCAAAGCCGCTTCGATGCCGCTGCGCCCGGAAAGAGCTCTCCTACGGTCATTGATCCGGCTTACGAACTTTTGCTCAAGCGCATTCTTGACATGGTCCGGATTCGCGAACGGCGCGCGGCGTGAGCGAACGACGAGCTCGAGCGTTGCCTGGCTGTAGCAGTCCTCAAGATCCTCGAATCGCAGTCGCTGACGATGAGCGCGGAGGAGTAGATCACGTCGAGCGGCAGCCACATACGCCACGATCTCTGCTGGATCCGCTGGCGCTTGTGGTACTGCCACACCCATCGCGCGCTCCTCCGACGATGCATGAAGGAATGGGACAATTTGGGTTGTCCTCGATACGCCTCGCTCGCGGAACCAGGCGAGTCTACGGTTGCGACGGTCGGGCCTAGGAACCAGACGCCGGAATTTGCGGACACATTGCTCCGGAGTCCGGGCACTCGCGCCAGTGACGCGGCAGCCCTCGGCGGCAGGTTTACGCCAGTCGGTGAGTCCGAGGACGCCGACGACTCCCAGCCCATCCCGCACCTACGAACGCAATGCCACGTTTGCCGCCGTGACCAGCTGCGGGGCGACGGCGACGCTGACTCAGGCTGCGACGGCCTCTGGTTTGAGCATGAAAAGTTCGATTTCGATGTCGGGGCCGACGTGGTGGTTGGAGATGAAGACGAGCACGGTACGGCCGGAGAGACGTTCGACGGCGGCGATGAATTTGTCCTGCATGGCCGTTTGGAAGGCGTTGCGGGTTTCCTGGACGATCGTGGAGCGTTGCAGCTCGATCATCGTTTTCTCGACGTCGGTGTAGACGCCGCCGAGGACGCACGCGAGGAGGTCATCGCCGAGCATCATCGATTTCGCGGTTCCCGGGGCGCGGTGGTAGTAGCGCTCGTGAAACGCGATCATCGCGTCGGTCACGCCATCCAGCAGCTCGTCGCCGCTCAGAGGAGCATCGGGGGCCGTCATGGCGGCCTTCTCTCTCGTCCCTCGGAAGTGTCGCGCGCGAGGTGAAGGGCGAGAACCCTACGAACGATGCTAGCTACACAGTAGCGCACCAGGACGGCAGAATCCGCTGGGCAGCGTTGCGGCGAGCAGAACATCGAGCGTGAGCCCCAGGAGCAGGTCCGCGGGCATCCACTCGCTGAAGCTCATTTTCCGGCAAACCTAGTGTGCGCGGCGGACCGGACCCGATCTACGGTCGCCGCTTTATTCCTCGTAGCGCTGGCGCGAAAGCAGCTCGATGTGCGCTTCGGCGCTTGCGAGCTGCTCGCTGGACGGCAGCATCGACCACGCCAGCAGCCATAGCGCAGCCTTCTCGTCCGTGCTGAGCGTTGCGGGCTCGATCAGCTCGTCCTCGACCTCGGTCAGCCCACGGCCTGCCGACATCCACGTCTTCACGTCCATGTGCAGGGCCTCGAACTGAGCCACGGCCCGATAATTTCACGTCGCGACGCGGGCGTCGCGACGGGTTCACGCAACCAGCACGTTTAATCTTCGTGTGGGTGGAACGCGTCCTCGCGCTTGGTCTGCTCGCTGATTTCCTGCTCGGTGTCGGCGCGGATCCCTTCGAACTCAAACGCGGCCATGTCCTCGACCGGTCCGCCGAGCACGAACGTCTCGACCGCGAGCCGCTCGTGCAGATGCGTATCGGAGAGAAAAGCGCGCACACACCGCCCGGTTGCGGTCTGGACGATGTCGATGAACTGGTCGGCAATCGCCATCTGGAAGCGCCGGCGGATCGTCTGCACCTCGCTGGCCTCGCCGCGCTCGATGAGCGTTTGCTCGGCGCGCGTGAACGTCTCCTCGATCAGCACCACCACGACGTCACCGGCCTCGTAGACGCGCACTTGAGCGGGTGCTTGGCCGTAGTACTCACCATGGATCGCCTGGACCCGGTTAGCAATCGCGGCTGCGTCGCCCATCAGCCTGCTCCCTCTTCGCCACCCGCGATGCTAGCGCGACAGCGCCGAGGTCGTCGCCATGTGCGGCATCGGTGCTGCGCCGTCCTAACAACGCGAACTGGGGGCGATTCGCGCGTCTTGGTCGGGGAAATCGGGGAAGCTCACTCTGGCCGCGTCAATACTGCGACTAATACGCGTCGCTGCCGCTCGGTCATCGACCCGACGGTTTTGCTTTCTGAGAGCGGGACCTCGACAAGGAGCCGACGACAGCGCGTAGGGCCCCATCTCGGCTGGCTCAACAGGAGGTCGGCGACGGTCATCCGTTCAATCTCCGGCGAGCAGCGGAGGATTACCTCCGCAGCGCTGATCCTGCCGTCAGCGACCTGCCGTTTCAGCTCGGCGCGGGCAAGCCGGACCTCGTTTGCGCGTTGCAAGGCGCGCAAATATTGCGTGCACTCAGCAGGTGTCGTCGTCCCTTTCATGTCGCTCTCCCCTCCTCGCGCGTGCAACGTAGGAGTGGATCGTTGATGGCTGGCTAGATCGCGGACATTGGATTCCGCCTCTGGCCGTCTGAGTTCGGGCCACCTGCGCGTACCGAGCTCCGGCGCACCTGGTGCTTTTGACGCTACGCCTCAACTTGCGACTGATCAAGCGCCGGCGCTGGTAAGCGGGCGCTCGAAGCGAGCTTTTTCGTTTACCTCGAACTCGTGCGAAACCGGACAAGCGCCGGCAGAGTTGTTTGACTGATCTCGCCGTCGCTACGCCGCAGCGCTCGGCTGCGGATTTGCTGCGCAGTCGGTGAGTCCGAGCGTGCTCATCGCCGTGTCGGTGGCGGCAGTGAGGGTGTCGCCGCGGTTTACCAGCACCTCGGCCTGCGCTACGCGGTTGTGCGAGTAATCGGCGACTTCCTGGCGGCCGAGATTGACGAGCGTTTCGACCGCTCCGAGAGCCGAGTAGTAGGTGTGGCGGAGCTTCTTCGGTGGCGTCAGGCGCTCCAAGCTCCTCAATTCCTTCGAGGCGTAGGTGACGCTGTGGCGGGCGACGCCGGTTTCGGAGGCGGGCGTGTCGTTGGGGACCGGTAGGGACTCGATCGCGGCGTTGGTGCGGCGGCAGATCTGGCTTGCCTTGGCGATGAAGTGCGGCGTGGTGGTTCGCGTGACGGTCGCGACGCTGCAGCCGGCGATCGTCAGCGCCACGGCCGCCGCCAGCGGTGCCCGCAGTCCTCGCATGAGCGACGGGGCTGTCCTGGGAGTGCGGTGCCCGAGGCGTTTCGTCAACGAATACCGAGCCAACCGGTGGCTGAAAGCGATGCTGCCAGTGTTTTCTGCGGCGCGGCCGCTATTCCTGGGCGCCGCGCCTGGTGTGCCGTGCGCAGCTCGGCCACACGCCTGCTACCCCGGTGGCGGCCGCTGCTCATAATTTCGGCGCTAGGGCTTGATGCCGCCGGACCCGTCGGGGTCCCACGGGCGGGGGAGACACATCCGGTCGCGCCAGCGGTGCGGGCAGACGTGGGCGTGCCAGGTCGGCTTGAGGACCTCGACGCGCGCGAAGCGGAAGACGAACGGGACGCGGCCGAGCCGCGCGGCGATGCTGTCGGGATCAGTGACGGCGAAGGTCTGCGGCAGGTGGGTCGGGCGTGTCGTGATTTCGTTGCACCAGAGGCGCCACCAGCCCTCGTAGTCCTCGACGAGCTCGTCACCGACATAGGTCTGCTCGCGGATCAGCTCGACGCCTGGGCGCCGCGACTGCCAGTGCCAGCTCGGGGCGGCGGCGATGATCCAGCCGTCCTCGATCTTGCGCTCGGCGCGCGCCGTCGCGAGCTTCGCGATGTCCCAGGAGATGCCGGCGAGCCCGTCGCCCGCCTGGCAGAACTGCAGCTCGATCGCGATCCGATCGTCGATCACGATGTCAAACGGCCCGACCTCGGGCCAGTGCTTGAGGGCGATCAGGGCGGAGCCGGCGCCTGCCGCCTGCTCGAGCGCCTCCTGCAGATCATGCTCCTCGAGCGCCGTGGCACGCTTGTCCTCGGCCACCCGCTCCAGTAGGGGCAGCGCAGCCTCGAGCAGCTCGCGCGGCGAGCCGACCACCGGGCTGAGCGTGTTAGGAGACATGCTCGCGTCTCTCCCGGCCGGCGACTAGCTGATTCGCGTGGCGGTGAACGGCGCGGCGGGAAAGATGCCGGCCTTGATCTTGCCGGACATCGAGTCGCCGTCGATCGTTGCGCTGACGTGGAGCTTCAGCGACATCGGCTTGGTGATGTCGACGCGCCACGAAGCCTCGTTGCCGTTGATCGAGCCGTCGTAGATCGCCGATTCCTCGGGCGCGGTCATGCGGCCCGAGAGTGCGCCGGCGTTCTCGGACAGCTCGACGGTCGACTGCTGCTCCCCCATCGGGGTCTGAGCTGTGATCTGCCAGGTGCCGTCCGCGCTCATCCCTCTCACCAGACTACGCGATTGCCATAAAAAGCGCACGAGACTGCGCTCAGCCGACGATCAGGACCTCGAGACGACGTGGCCCGTGGACCCCCTCGACGCGCTTCAGCTCGATGTCGGAGGTCGCCGAAGGCCCGGAGATGAAGGTCAGCGGGCGGGCGGCGGATCGCGCATCGACGCCAAGCAGCGCAATCGCTTCCGGCACGCCGGCGACGATCTGGGCGGCAAGGACGACGCAGATGTGGAGGTCCGGGAGCAGTGTCAGCGCGCGTCGTCCCTGGGTCGCTCCGGCGTCGAGCACGATCGTTCCGGTCTCGGCGATCGCGAGCGCGCAGCCCGTAAGCGCGCCGCCCGAGTGCTCGAGGCGGCGGTGTGAGAGCTGCGGGCGATCGACGTGAAGCTCGACCGCGTCAGGGCGCCAGTCATCCGGCAGGCCGACGGGGACAGCGAGCGAGGTTGCCTCATGGCGCGCACACGCAGCCTCGATCGCTGCGCGCAGGCTCGCCGCTCGCACGCGCGTGACGCGCGCCCGGTATTCGCCGCAGCGCTCCGCGAACAGCGCGATCAGCGCTCCGCCCTTCGCTTCGCCGCGGCGGGCGTAGGCGGCCGCGGGGTCGTCGTCTTCGGCCTCGGTCCAGGTCGCGGGCTCAGAGGCCGGAACGTCGCTGAGCGCGGCGCGAACGCGACCGAGGATGTCCTGGCGGGCGCTCACTGCTCGTCCTTCGGACGCGCGCGCCACCATTCGCGGAATGTCTCGCTCGCCGGCGCCGGCAGCTCGCGGACGCTCTGCCAGCCGGCGATCGGTCCCGGCAGCCTTCGCTTGATCCATCCGTCGTGTGCGAACGGGCGGCTCAGCGTGCGCGCGAGGCGCTGGGCGCGCTCGTAGCGCCCGCGCCGCAGGAAGACCCTTGCGAGCAGGCTCATTGCGGCCCCGTCCGCTCCACCGGCGTAACCCTCAACCTCACGGTTGACGCGTCCGCGGAGGTGCACGAGGACGGTCGGGATGTCGATCTTGACGGGGCAGACGTCGTAGCAGGCGCCGCAGAGTGACGAGGCCCACGGAAGCGAGGCGCCGGTGCGAAATTCGCTGAGCTGAGGCGTCAGGATCGCGCCGATCGGTCCCGGGTAGGTCGACTCGTAGGCGTGGCCGCCGGTCCGCTCATAGACCGGGCAGACGTTGAGGCAGGCCGAGCAGCGGATGCAGTTGAGCGCCTGGCGGCCGACCTCGTCGCGGAGCGTCGCGGTGCGGCCGGCGTCGAGCAGGACGAGATGGAACTCCTGCGGCCCGTCGCCGCGCGTCACGCCGGTCCAGAGCGAGGTGTAGGGGTTCATCCGCTCGGCGGTCGAGGAGCGCGGTAGCAACTGCAGCATCACGCCGAGGTCCTCGAAGCGCGGCAGCAGCTTCTCGATCCCCATCACGGTGATCAGCGTCCGCGGCAGCGTCGTGCACATCCGGCCGTTGCCCTCCGACTCGACGACGCACACGGCGCCGGTCTCGGCGACAGCGAAGTTCGCGCCGCTGATTGCGACGCGCGCGGAGAGGAACTTGCGGCGCAGGTGGCGCCGTGCGGCCTCGGCGAGCTGCGCCGGGTCGTCGGTGAGCAGTTCTGTACCGGCCAGCTCGCGGCGGAAGATCTCGCGTATCTCGCCGCGATTGCGGTGGATCGCGGGGACGAGGATGTGCGAGGAGCTGTCGTGCGAGAGCTGGACGATCAGCTCGGCCAGGTCTGTCTCGACCGCGTTGATGCCGCGCGCCGCGAGCGCGCTGTTCAGCCCGATCTCGTCGGTGACCATCGACTTCACCTTCACGACCTCGTCGGCGCCGGTTGCGACGATCAGCTCGCCGATGATCGCGTTCGCCTCGGCGCCATCGCGGGCCCAGTGGACGGTGCCGCCGGCTTTCGTGACGGTGCGCTCAAGCTGCTCGAGGTGGACGTCGAGGTGTCGCATCGCGCGGTCCTTGATCCGCCGGCCCGCTTCGCGGAGCTCCTCCCAGTCGGCCAGCTCGCCGGTGATCCGGGCGCGCTTGTCGCGGATCGTGTGTGTCGCCTCGCGCAGATTCGCGCGTAGCTGCGAGTCCTCGAGCGCCGGCCGCGCGGCGTCTGCGAACTCGTTCCTGTTCATCGCTGCTCCTGGGCGGCGAGAATCTCCGCGAGGTGGACGGTGCGCACGCCGGTGCGCTGTCGCGTGAGCCCGCCGCCGATCTGCATCAGGCAGGAGGAGTCGAGCGCTGTGCAGACCTCGGCGCCGGTGTCGAGCACCGCGCGGCACTTGTCGGCAAGCATCGCCGCAGAGACCTCGGCGTTCTTGACGGCGAAGGTGCCGCCAAAGCCGCAACAGCCGTCCGCCTCGGGGAGCTCGACGAGGTCGATCCCGCGGACCTTGCGGAGCAGTCGCAGCGGCGCGTCACCGACGCGCAGCAGCCGCAGCGAGTGGCACGTCGGATGGTAGGTGACGCGGTGGGGGTAGTAGGCGCCGACGTCCTCGACGCCGAGCTCATCGACGAGGAACTGCGAGAGCTCGAAGACGCGGGGCGTGAGCGCGGCGACCGCACGGCTGAGCCGCTCGTCGCCGCTGCGCTGCGCGAGACGCGGGTACTGGTCCTCGACCATCGCCGCGCAGGAGCCTGAGGGCGCGACGATCGCGTCAAACTCATCGCTTTCGAACGTGTCGACGAAGTGGCGCAGCAGGCGCGTCGCCTCCTCGGGGTAGCCCGAATTGGCGTGCATCTGACCGCAGCAGGTCTGCTCCTCGGGGAACGCGACGCTGTGGCCCAGACGCTCGAGCACCGCGACGGTCGCGATCGACGCCGCCGGGAACAGCGTGTCGCCGACGCAGGTCGCGAACAGTGCGATTCTCACGCAGGGATACTGACGCAGAGGCCGGAGCTGGTGCGCGGCGAGCGCGCCCGCCCAGCCGGCGGTGGCTCTCAGCTCTGCTCGGCGACGCGGACGCGGTGGGCAAGCGCGCCCTGCTCGAGCCGGGCGCGCAGCCCCTTCTTGTCGAACTTGCCGACACTCGTCCTCGGGATCGCTTCGAGGAAGGCAAACTCGTCGGGGAGCCAGAAGCGCGCGACGCGCGGACGCAGGTGCTCGAGGAGATCGCCGGCGCTGGCGGCGGCCCCCTCCTCGAGGACGACGCAGGCCAGCGGGCGCTCGCCCCAGCGCTCGTCGGGCATGGCGATCACCGCCGCCTCGCGGACCGCGGCGTGAGCCATCAGCTCGTTCTCGAGCTCGACCGAAGAGATCCACTCGCCGCCCGACTTGATCACGTCCTTCGAGCGGTCGGTGATCTGGAGTGAGCCGCGCGGATCGATGTTCGCAACGTCACCGGTGCGAAGCCAGCCGTCGCTGAAGCGCTCGCTACTGCCCGCCGGATCGTTGAAATAGGAGGCGGCGACCCAGGGACCGCGGATCTCGATCTCGCCGCTCGCGACGCCGTCCCAGGGCAGCTCGGTGCCCTCCGCGTCGGTGATCCGAAGCTCGACGAGCGGAACCGCGACGCCCTGCCTGGCGCGCGCGAGCCAGCGCGCGTCCTCGTCGAGGCCCGCGACCTCGTTTGAGACCGCGCCCATCGGGCTCGTCTCGGTCATTCCCCAGGCGTGCCGGAGGCTCACGCCGTGACGCTCGTGAAAGGCCTGCGCGAGTGCGAGCGGCATCGGCGCGCCGCCGCAGATCGCCATCCGCAGCGAGCGCAGGTCGGGGTGATGCTCATCCGCGTAGCGCAGCAGGTCGGCGTAGATCGTCGGCACGCAGGCCATCACGCTGGCCCGCTCGGACTCGATCATGCGTGCAAGCGGCTCGGCCTGGAGAAAGGGCCCTGGCATCAGGAGGGTCATCGCGTTCAGCCCCGCAGCGTGCGGCCAGCCCCAGGCGTTGACGTGGAACATCGGCACGACGAGCAGCCCTCGATCAGCCGCGCGAAGCCCGATCGCATCGGTCATCAGGAGGCCCACCGAGTGAAGCACGATCGAGCGGTGCGAGTAGAGCACGCCCTTTGGATCGCCGGTCGTGCCGGTCGTGTAGCAGAGCGCGGCCGCCTGACGCTCGGGGATCTCGGGGTAGTCGTAGGGGCCGTCGCCGGCCTTCTCGAGGAGCTCCTCATAGCGGAGCGTGCGCGGCAAATCGCCGACCGGGCCGTCGCCCATCACGACGAAGTGCTCGACGTTCGCCAGCTGCGGCGCGAGCGCGCCGAGCGCGGGCGCGAGCGAGTCGTCGACGAAGACGATCCTGTCCTCGGCGTGGTTGATGACGTAGGCGATCTGCTCGGGGAAGAGCCGGAGGTTGACCGTGTGCAGGACGCCACCGGTGCAGGGGATCGCGAAGTAGCACTCGAAGTGGCGCTGCGAGTTCCAGGCAAAGGTCGCAACGCGATCGCCCGGCTCGATCCCGAGCGTCCCGAGCGCGCGGGCGAGACGGTCGATTCGCGCCACGGTCTCGCGGTAGCCGGCGCGCACCGGACCGGTGTTCGTCAGCGTCACGATCTCGCCCTCGCCGGGGTGTGAGCGCAAGCGGCGCAGCACCAGTGGCAGCGACAACTGGAAATCGTCCTGCATCAGGCCTTCGAGCACGACAGCGAAGGCTTGCAGAGTTGACCGCAAAGCCGACGTCCGGTGCTCTCATCCTCACTGCTCGCCGGCCACCGAGTCCCTGAACCCGGTTCGTGCAGTGGTGACGATGGTCAGTTCAGCTGGTGGCTCCACGCTGCAAACAGCGGGATGCAGGCGACCGCGAGCACGACGCCGAGAACCAGCGCGCCGGCAAGCGCGAGCGCGCGACCGCTGCGACCGCTGCCCTGGTCGTCCCAGGGCCGCTCGCGCTCGCTTCGGCGCGCCGTCCAGAGCTTCGGCAGGTCCGGTAGGTGAACAACGACGTGGCCCCACCAGACAGCCAGCCAGACTATGAAGCTGTATTTGTGGATCGGGTTCCATAGGCCACGGCTGCTCGGCCCGGCGAGCAGCAGCACGACGCCGCTCGCGACGACACTGAGCGTGCTCAACACGACCAGCGGCGCGAGCACACGCATCACGGCCTCCGGCGCGCCGCGCGCGAGGTAGCGGGCGTTGCCGGCGTAGAACAGCGTCAGGCGGTAGCCGACGCTCCCCAGCTTCAGGACCAGTGGGCCGATCAGCAGCATGCCGAGGAACAGGTGCTCGTCGATCAGCGAGTGGACAGCCACGATCGTCACGCCGAGCGCCGCCAGGAGGATGAGCAACAGCGCACCCGTGGCTGTCGTAAGCAGGCTGTTGCCCTCGGTGCCGCCTGCCAGCAGATGGCGCAGCGCTTGCGGACGCGGATCCGACTTCAAGCCGGCGGACACCGCCTCGCTCGGTTCTTCCTTGCCCGCCACGGCTCCAAGTATGCGCCCTGGGGTAAGGATCTCCGAAGTCCGGACGCACAAGCCGGCGGCCCGGGCGGATTCGTGCGCACTGTCAACCGTGCGTGTGCACGGTCGATAACGCCGGCAGGATGAGCGGAGCCAGCGCTCGCGGCCGGCGAGGGGATCAGCCCCGCGTCGTGTGGGCCGGCCGACGCCACCCCTCGCGCCCGCCAAATCAAGCGATCGCGCGAGCTGGCGCGCAAGATCTACCTGGTGCTTGCCGTGATCGGATACCTCCTGATCGTGTTCGGCTCGGGGCCCGGGGGTGCCGGCGCGGTGATGCTTGAACTTGTTCTCCAGTCGATCCCGATCGTGTTCCTGACCAGACGGTCGGTCAAGGCGACGTTCGCCTGAGCGCCGCTAGGTCCCGGCGCCGGCGAACACTGGCGAGACCGTGATTTCGCCGCACTTCAGGTGCGGGATGTCGCCGCCGTAGGGCTCGATGCGCCAGGCGATCGTCAGCGGCTTGAAGTCGTTCGGCGGCGTGATCTCGACGCGCGTCGAGCTGGGGCACGTCTCGTTGCCGTAGCCGGTCGAATCGCTGTAACCGAGGTCGAATGACGCCACGCCGCCAGGCGACAGCTCGAAAGCCCGCTCAGGCACCTTCGGCACCGTGTAGGCGATGCCGCGCTCCACCGACGTCGGGATCGGCTTGCCGGCGGCGTCGAGCATCTGCATGCCGGGGTAGCCGTAGAGCACGCAGGTCGATCGCGAGCGGTTGGTGAAGTGGACAACCACCCCGATGTGCCCGAGCGCACCTTCGCTGGTCCCGGGCCTCACGCGCAGCTGCCCCGTGAGGCAGCGCTGGATGACGCGCGTGCTCGGGGTTGGGGGTGTGCTGCCGTTCGAGTTGACGACGAGCGCAACGAGGCTGCCGAGCGCGAGCGCAGCGAGCAGCGCCACGAACAGTGCCAGGCCGATGCGGGCGCGTCTGCTCAGGCCCATCGTGAACCACCGTTGCTCGGGCGCGTGCGTCGTGAAGTGCGCGGCCACGGGCACCGACCACGCCCCCAAAGGACCACGATCAGGCGCCCCCGGACGGCGGCGTCGGTCAGGCAGCGGCATCGGCCCGGCCATCGGCTCGAGCCCAGAGCGCGTCGGATGGGCGAGAGCGAGACTGCGCGACTGCGTGCTCGGCGACTTGGTGGCCTCATGGTCCTCGCGCGGAACGTACCGCTTCGCCGCTGAGTCCGGCTAGAAGATGTCGACCGCGACCTTGAGCGTGTTGCCGGGGATGCCGTCCAGGCTGGGCGTGATGCGGATCTGGTAGAGGCCGCCGTGGAGCGAATGGCCGGAGAGCCGCCCGCTGAAGTGGAGCTTATTGGCGCCAGCCACGTCGACGTGCATGAACGTGCCGACGAGCAGGAGCGAGGTGCAGG
>JBEKBL010000024.1:0-13069 GCA_050015415.1 Solirubrobacteraceae bacterium | reverse complement strand
GTTCATGGGTCTCCCGATTGGCGAGGACGACGTCGGCATGAACGTCTTCGCGCCCTACACGCCGTGGGACGGCGGCGGGCCGCTGATCTTCCATTCGCGCTGGTGGCTGCGCGCGCACTGGGGGCGGCTTTTCGACATCACCGAACTCCGCGACGGCGAGCCTTCCGGCCCGCCACCGCTCTACGGCCAGGGAGTCGTGGTGATGCGTAAACGGCCGGGCGCGCTGACGGTTGCCGAGATCGAACGACCGCAGAGCGACGAGCCGCGCGAGTGGACTGCGCTGCACAACAACATCGCCTCGCTGAGCCGCGAGCTGAGCTGGCACACGATCTACCTGACGAGCCGGAGCTGGCGCCTGACCGCTCCGCTGCGGGCCGTCGGCCGCCGGCTTCGGGGCAAGCGCTAGCGCGTGCTCGCCGTGTACACCCGCGGCGTGGGCGTTGGACAGTAGGCCTCGCATTTGTTGAACAGGACGGAAGTAGCGCGCCGTGTACGAGCCGGTCCGTCGTGCGCGAGATCGCACACATCCGCTGGCCTGAGCGGAGTGCGCTAGGGGCCACTGATTGAATGTGAGCAACCTGTGAGGTCGAGCAGAGAGAACCTTGCGCGCCGCAGTGCAGAGCGCTGGCAGCCACCCGTGTTCCGCCCTGAACGCGGCGTGCGCGGGCGGCTCTTGGCGGCCCTCCGGCGGCTATTCGACCTGCAGGCCGCATCGATCTGGCGCGACCTGAGGCCGGCTCTAGCGTCAGTCCGCGGTACGCTCGTGGACGCCGGGTGCGGCGCCAGCCCGTACCGGCAGCTTGTCCCAGCCAACACGACCTACGTTGGACTGGATCTCGAGCGGGCCTCCGAGGAGTTCGGTTACGACGTCGCGGATGTACGCCGGTTTGGCGCCGATGGAAGCTGGCCGGTGGACGATGGCGGCGCTGACGTTGTCCTTTCAACCGAGACGCTCGAGCACGTCCCAGACCCCGGTGCCTTCCTCGCTGAAGCGTTTCGCGTTCTCCGCCCCGGTGGCCAGCTTGTACTGACTGTGCCTTTCGCCGCGCGGTGGCATTACGTGCCCTACGACTACTGGCGATTCACCCCGTCGGCGCTGACGATGCTACTCGAGGGTGCCGGGTTCGACGACGTCTTCATCACTGCTCGTGGCAACGAGAGGACGGTCGCCTGCTACAAGGTGCTCGCGCTCCTCCTGCCCGTCGCGATGCCCCAGCGGGAGCCCGGCAGGCTCAGTTTTGCCCCACTCGCCGTGCTAGCCGCTGCCCCGCTGGCGTTGGTACTCGCGATCGTCGGAAACCGGAGCTTACGTAACGGCGCAGGAGACGATTGCCTTGGCTACACGGTCACGGCGGCACGCCCTGCAGGGCCGCGCCTGAACGTACGCGATCAACCCGACGCCCTGTGACGGCGTCCGGTGGCCGCCGTGAGGGTTGGATTGGCCCGACCGGAACGCAGTGGCCCGCCGCCGCGACAGTGAGTAGGGTGACCCGTGATTGGACGGCCGGTTGCACGAGTGGCGTCGACTACTGAGCAGATGACTTCGTACAGTCCAACCACGCTCGCGCGTGGCATCCGCGAAGCCGTCATCGAGCAGTCTTACCGGGCACATGTCGGACACATCGGCTCGTCGTTGTCGATCGCCGACCTGCTGGCCGCGCTCTACACGCGCGCGCCTGCGGAAACGGCTGGCGATCCGAGCGAGCGTGACCGCGTCGTCCTGTCCAAGGGTCACGCCGCACTCGCGCTCTATGCCGCGCTCGAGCTCACCGGAGCGCTACCCGCTGGTTCGATCGACGAATACTGCGTCGAGGACACCCAGCTTGGCGTGCATCCTGAACATGTCGTCAACGGCGTCGACTTCAGCACCGGTTCGTTGGGGCATGGACTGAGTCTCGCTTGCGGAGCCGCACTTGCGGCCCGCATGCAGGCCTCGACGCGGCGGGCGTTCGTGGTGATGAGCGACGCCGAGCTGAACGAGGGATCGATCTGGGAAGCGGCAATGTTCGCTGCCCATCATCGGCTCGCGAATCTCGTCGCAATCGTCGACGTCAACGGCCAGCAGGCACTCGGCTATACGAGAGACGTCCTTCACCTTGCGAACCTCAGCGAGCGCTGGGCCGCGTTCGGCTGGGATGTCCACACGGTAGACGGGCATGATCCCGCTGCACTCGTGCAATTGCTGAACAGCTTGTCGACGGTTGATGGGGGGCCACACGTGTTGCTCGCCAATACCGTTTTCGGCAAGGGCGTGAGCTTTATGGAGAATCGCCTCGAGTGGCACTATCTCCCACTCTCAGATGCCGACTACGCGCTCGCACTCGGAGAGCTCGCGGCGGCACGCGAGGCAGCGGGGGCCGAGACGTAATATGAGGAACGAGTTCGTTGACGAGCTGATCGCGCTGGCTGACGCGGATCCGCGTGTCGTTTTGTTGACCGGCGATCTCGGATTTGGCGTGCTCGAGGCTTTCGCTGGCCGGTTCCCCGGGCGTTTCTACAACATGGGGGTCGCCGAGCAGAACATGATCGGCGTCGCGACCGGGCTCGCGGAGGCGGGATTCGTGCCGTTTGCGTATTCGATCGCCACCTTTGCAAGCCTGCGGCCCTATGAGTTCATTCGCAACGGCCCGGCGTTACACGACCTACCGGTGAGAATCGTCGGCACCGGCGGGGGCTTCGACTACGGATACAACGGCGCGTCGCACTGGGCTCTGGAGGACGTCGCGATCATGCGTGCGCAGCCTGCGCTGGCCGTCATCGTGCCGGCCGATGCTCGCCAGGCGCGCAACGCCCTGAGGGAGTCCGTCGCCATTCCGGGGCCGGCGTACTTCCGCCTCGGGCGAACCGGCGATCCGGTCGCCGGCTTCGACGGTCGGTTCCGTCTTGGCCACATTGAGACGCTCGGCGATGGCGCCGATGTGGCAATCATCGCTTTGGGGCCGATGACCCACGAGGCCGTCGCAGCCGCGCAGCTCCTCGCAGACCAGGGCGTCGCGGCGACGGTCGCAGTCGTCGGCTGTGTCGCGCCGGCGCCAGTCGAGGACCTCCTCGCACTGCTCGCCCGTGTTCCGGCGGCGATCTCGGTCGAAGCCCATTACGTCACGGGCGGCCTCGGTTCGCTTGTCGCCGAGGTGATTGCCGAGGCGGCGCTCGACTGTCGTCTCGTGCGCCGCGGGGTCACCGTGATGCCGCGCGGTGTCGCCGGCACGCAGGGCCAGCTCGAAGCCCGGTTCGGCTTGATCGCGAGCGATCTCGCCGCTTCCGCTGTGGCGACGCTTGCGGGCGCGGGCATCAGCATATGAAGATCAGCGCGGTGGTCGCGTGCTACCGGGATGCGCAAGCCGTTCCATTGATGTATGAGCGCCTGGTGAGCACGATCACCGCACTCGGCGCAGACGTCGAGATCGTGTTCGTCAACGACGCGAGCCCCGACAACGCGCGGGACGTGCTCGCTGGACTGGCGGCGCAGGACCGGCGCGTCGTCGTGATCAACCACAGTCGACCCTTCGGATCGCAGAGCGCGTTTACAAGCGGTATGCGCGTCGCAAGCGGCGACGCCGTTGTGCTACTCGATGGCGACTTGCAAGACCCGCCGGAGATCATCCCGCAGTTCGTCGCCAAGTGGCAGGAAGGCTTCGACGTGGTTTACGGCACCCGCGTAAAGCGTGAGGCGCCGCGTCTGATGCAGATCGCCTACAAGCTTTTCTACCGGCTGTTCAAGCGCCTCGCATACGTTTCTGTGCCGCTCGACGCCGGCGACTTCGGGCTCATGGATCGACGCGTCGTCGATGCGCTCAACTCGCTGCCGGAAAGCCACCGGTTCATCCGCGGCCTGCGAGCGTGGGTCGGCTACAAGCAAACCGGGGTGCCCTACGAGCGGCCCGAGCGAATGTTCGGCGTGACCACGAACTCGCTGCTCAAGAACATCGGCTGGGCGCGCAGGGCGATCATCTCATTCTCATTCGCGCCGCTTGACCTGATGATGTGGCTGTCGCTGATCACCGTGGCGCTGTCCGCGATCGGCCTAGTGGCACAGCTGATCACGCGCCTGGTCGATCCTTCACTTGCTCCGAAGGGGTACACCACATTGATCGTTGTGATCCTCTTCGTGGGTGGAATGCAGCTTCTGTGCACGAGCATCGTGGCGTCATACCTGGCACACATGTATGACGAGACGAAGCGCCGGCCATCGGCCATCGTCGAGAGCATCCTCAACGCACCGGCAAACGGCGACGCAGTTGCCGGCGTTCCGAGTAGCGCGCGGGCGCAGGGTGAGCGATGAACTCGCCTGAGACCGGCGAGCCCTCCACGCACGCGACGGCTTGCGCGATTTGCGGAACCACGGGCAATGCGCACGAGCTCTACCCGGCGACGTTCGGGCCGGAGTCGCTGACCGGTGAGATCTTCTCTGCGCGACGCGTGCCGGACGGCACGCACCATCGCATCGTCGTATGCGAGACCTGCGGCCTGCTGCGCTCTGATCCGGTGCTCGACACCGGTGTCATGAGCGCTCTGTATGCGCAGAGCACGTTTGACTACGGCGACGAGGTTGACGCAATCGCGAGAACCTACCAGCGCTACCTCGCGAAGCTCGAGGCGCGCGGTGCGGGCCGGCACGGACTGCTCGAGATCGGCTGCGGCAACGGCTTCTTTCTGCAGCGCGCGATGGCCCGCGGCTGGAGCGAGGTGCGCGGCGTCGAGCCCAGCGACGACGCGATCGCCAAGGCACCGCCGCAGGTGGCCGAGGCGATCGTGTGCGACATGATGCGACCCGGCCTGTTTCCGCCGCAGAGTTTCGACGCGATCTGCCTGTTCCAGGTCCTCGATCACCTTCCGGACCCGCGGGGGATGCTCGAGACGGCGTTTGACCTGCTCCGACCCGGCGGACACATCCTGGCCCTCAATCACAATGCGCGCTCGGTGTCCGCTCGGCTCCTGCGTGAACGAAGCCCGATCATCGACATCGAGCACACCTATCTCTACGACCCCGCGACGATGCGGCGGCTGTTCGAGCTGTGCGGCTTCCGTGGGGCGAGTATCAGTCGTGTCCGCAACACCTACAGCGTCGCCTACCTCAGCCAGCTCCTGCCGCTCCGACACTCGGCGAAGCTCACCCTCCTACGGCGCCTGCGACGTTCGCGCATCGGCGCGGTTCAGCTGACCGTGCCGCTCGGCAACATCTGCCTGATCGCCGAGCGGCCGTCCAACTAGGTCGCAGCATGGCAACGACTCTCGTGACGGGAGCTGGCGGCTTCGTCGGAGCAGCGCTCGTCAGGCGGCTGCTGCGCGACGGTCACGACGTTACCGCGGTCGTGCGTCCGGGGCCAACGCCCTGGCGACTCGAGGAGCTTCGGGATGACGTTGAGGTCGCGGCGGTCGAGCTGCGCGACGGCGAAGCCGCCGCGGCTGCCGTCGAGCGACGCCGCGCGGACTGGATCTTTCATCTCGCCGCGCACGGCGCCTACTCCTGGCAGACCGACCTCGAACAGATGATTCGCGTCAACCTGGCCGCAACGAGCGCTGTGCTCGACGGTTTCGCGCGTTCCGAGGGCCAGGCGTTCGTTCACTCAGGCTCGTCCTCGGAGTACGGACGCAAAAACCATGCCCCTGCCGAAACCGAGCAGTTGGATCCAAACAGTCACTACGCGATCACCAAGGCTGCAGCTACCCATCTATGTCGTTATTTCGCGCGAACGAACCGTGTTCGGGCAGTGACGCTGCGGCTCTACTCGGCATACGGTCCCTGGGAAGACCCGCGCCGGCTGATTCCTACGCTCGTGTCAAGCGGCCTGAACGGCGCCTATCCGCCGCTCGCCGACCCGACGATCGCGCGGGACTTCGTGTACGTGGACGACGTCTGCGAGGCTCTGCTGCAAGCCGCATCACGTCCCGGCGTTGCGAGTGACGCCGTCATCAACATCGGGCGCGGCGTACAGACGACGCTTGCCGAGCTGGTCGGCGTCGCCAGAACCGTCTTTGCGCTCGGCGGGGAGCCGCAGTGGGGCACGATGGTCGACCGCAGCTGGGATACCGACGTATGGGTTGCGGACCCAAGGCTTGCAGCCAGCGCTCTCGGCTGGCGCGCGACGACCGCTCTCGAGGACGGCCTGCGCCAGACGGGTGAGTGGATCGCGGGCCAGGGCGAGCTCCGACGACGGTACAACGAAAGGGGCTAGATGCGCGCACGGCTACGTCGCTTGCTGGCGATCGATTACGGAAGCACGCGCCGGCTGACGGTGATCGTCTATCTAGCGGTTTTTGCGGCGACCGTGATCGTCGCCTACTGGGCACTTTTTAGTCAGTGGCAGATTTATGACGACGAGGGTTTTTTTGAACACGGCATCGACCTGTTCATCCAGGGGCACCGCCTCTACAACCAGTTCTACACTGACTACGGTCCATTTCCCTACGAGCTCTGGGGCCTGTTTTTCGGGCTCATCGGGAGAACGCTCACGACCGACTCGGGCCGTCTGATTCAGACGGCGATCTGGACTCTTTCTAGCCTTGGCCTGGGACTCGCGAGCCATCGCCTGTCTCGGCGGCTCACGGTCGGAGTCAGCGTTCAGGCATTGAGCTTCGGGACGCTCTGGGTGATGCAGAACGAGCCGATGCATGCGGGCGGGCTGATCGTCCTGCTGCTCACAATCATCGTGTGTGCCGTCGTGTTTGGGCTTGACCAGTGGCCGCGTGCATCGCTGTTCGCGATCGGCGCGCTGGTGGCGTGCATCGCGCTAAGCAAGCTCAACCTCGGCGGCTATGCATTCATCGCCCTCGCGTTCGCCACGGTCATGGCGCATCCACGACTGCGCGTCGTCACGTGGGCGCGCTGGGTCGTCAGCATCGCCTTCGTGGCCGTGGCCCCCGTAGTCATGTACCGAGACCTCGGAGATGATTGGGCCCAGCGCTACGCGGTACTGGTGGCGGGTGGTGCACTGGCATTGATCGTCGTCATCCGATCGATTGAGTCGGGACCGAACGAAGACGCCGTCCTCGGATCGGGCCGGCACTTCGTCGGGTGGCTGGCCGCCGGACTGGCCACCGCCACGATCGTCGTCGTCGGCGTCGTCCTCGTGCTCGGCAGCAGCCTCCGCGCGATGATCGAGGACGTAGTGGTCAGGGCCAGCCATCAATCCTCGCTCGTCACGGTCCCGGTCACACTGGGACCCGGCGTCGTCTACTGGGCTGTCGGCGCAGTCGCCGTCGCGGTCGGGCTGCGAAGCTCTGGCGCGCTGAAGCTCGCGGCACGCATCCCGAGCCTCGTTACCGGGTGCGCGCGCCTGACCGCGGGCCTTGCGATCTGGATGTCGATCGCGGGGATAGCGCCGTTCTCAATCGCCCCCGACACAGAGTTCGCACTCGCGATGGCCTTGGCTTGGGTGGTTGTGGTGCCGGCGCGTGGGGAAGCGGCCGGCTCCAAGTACTTCGCGAGAGTCCTGATCGCGTCGCTGGCACTGCTCGAAGGGCTCGATGCCTACCCGCTCGCCGGAAGCCAGGTCGGCTTCGGCGCGGTTCTGTTCCTCGTGTGCGGCGCGATCTGCGTGGCCGACGGTTGGGCGGACGTTGAAGCGTGGACACGAGACCGCGTGAGTCTGGACAGCCGCAAACTCGCTCCGGCCGCTCTGCTCGGAGCCTGCGCCATCGCGCTGACGATCGGGTTCGCCTACTCGGAGATCGAGCAACCGGGTGAGACCTACCGCGCGCAGTACGACGCGAACGTCGCCCTCGACTTCTACGGTGCGACGCATCTACGTGTTCCGCCGGCCGAGGCGGTGGTGCTCGACCAAGTCGTTGCGCTGTTGAAGTCCCACTGCGACAACCTTCTGTCATTGCCCGGACAGTTCTCGTTCAACGACTGGACCGGGCTGCCGTCGCCCGGCAACCTCGTGTCCGAGGAGCAAGACTGGGGGCTGACCAGCTCATATCAAGCAGAGGCGCTTGCGACCGCGAGAGCGATGCCGCGTCTGTGCGTCCTCGAATCGGGACCGGTGATACCGGCACAGGTCACCGGGTTGATCGAATACATCGAGCACGATTTTCGACCGATCGCCGACATCGGCACGTACACGGTCGAGGTGCGCGACAGCTGACCGACGATTGACTAGCAAGCGAATCGATCGTCAGCTTGCCTCGGCCGGCTGTGCCTCGGCGACCTTTGCGGAAGTAGGTGCCATGCGCGGCCATATCTGCCGCCAAAGCGCGACGCCGCCAATCGCCGCAAACACGATCAGTGCCGGACGTGCCTCAACTGAATACCGGCCCTCGATATGGAAGAAAAGGTGCAGCAGCGTGAGATATACCGCAAGCATCCACAGGGGCCAGTCGCGCAGGAGCGTGTGGCGGCGGCGGCTCACCGCGACGCCGATCAGGGTCAGCACGACTAGGACGAGATATTGAGCCCAGCCAAGCGCGTTGACGACTGCGCGACCTCTGGCCGGGGGAAACACGATTGGCTGCCACAGGTAAATCTCCCGCTTTGGAATGCTCTTCACGATCGTCGTGAAGGAAAGCCGGTCAAAGATCCGCTTTGCGGCGCGCGTCAATGCGGCATCAACCGCGACCTCGTGCTTCGGACCGGGCTTTCCGTGGACGGTCGCGGATATCCGCGACGCCAGACGGTTGATCGTGTCGAAGTCGCTTGCGTTCATTGCGTAAGAGATGGTTCCGGCATATTGCTCCGCCGAGACAAACAGGCTTCCGCCCGAATCAACCGCCACAGGGATCAGATGCTGCGTAAGGTCATAGTTGCGGATTGTCCAAGGCACCACGGTGAGAACGAAGATCCCGACGACGATGCCTGGGCGCAGCCAACGCTCATGAGATCGGAAGCTGCCTTTGCCGGCGAGCAGTAACGCTGCGGCGGCAATCACCACGAGTGGCGTGAAATCGGGGCGCACGAATGTAGCCGCCGAGATGGCCAGGCCCAGTCCGCAGACCGACACGAGCGAGCCAGAAGGCCGCCGCAGTAGCCGAACCAGCAACAGCACAACCAGCGTGCACAGCAAGCATGTTGTTATTTCGGTTAGGTGGTATCCGGCGAGGTCGAGCAGCGGCAGGTAGCTCGCTGTCAACAAGGCTGCGACCCTCGCCGTGAATTCATCGTCGAGTTCTCGTCCTATGGCGTACACGAGACAGGCTGTTGCCGCGACCATTGCGAACTGGCAGATACGTACCGTCAACAGTTGGCCGATGCTGAGGTGAATCGCCACGAAGTCAAGGATCGCCAGCACGACCGGATAGCCAGGAGGCTCCGAGACGGTTGGCGTGAAGGGGGCGGAAGCCTGGAGCGAATACGCCCCGTGGGAGAGGAGGTTGTGCGCCAGCCGGCTGTAGGTCGGCCCGTCACCGCCAAGGATCTGGGCGTTGTCCACGCCGAGGCCAACAAGGATCACGATCGCTTCCAGCGCGACGAGGGTGGCGCACCACGCCAGTGGGCTTGCCGCTAGGCCGCGAAACATCCTGCCGTTGTGGACCTTGTCGGACGCAGCGACGCGGCGAGGCGTGGTCACGGACCGAACCGTATCCGAGGGACCGTGACTGTGCCCGCCGACGCGCGCCGTGGAGATCGACGTGCGGTCCCCGTGGAGGCGAAGCCAAGCGTCGCGAAACGACGATCTACTCGGCGCCCGCGCTGAGTCGAGCATCGCGCACCACGGCCGCGATCTCGGCTACCTGCTCAGCGTCCAGAACGGGGCTCATCGGGAGCGCGAGGTTCGTGCGGGCGGCCTCGGCAGTGCCGGGCAGATCGAGTTCGGCGTACGTGGCGGGCTGACGATGGATCGGCCGCCGGTAGTAGCCACGCGCCTCAATCCCAGCCGCGCGGAGCGCCGTCTCGAGTTCGTCTGCCCGTTCACTTCGAATCACATACAGGTGCCATGCGGGTCGAGAGCCCGGCGTAGCAACCGGCAGCGACACGACGTCTCCGATCCCGCACGCCGCATAGCGGCAGGCCGCTGCTCGACGGCCGTCAGCCCACGCATCCAGGTGCGGCAGCTGAACCCGAAGGATCGCCGCCTGCAGCTCGTCAAGCCGCGAGTTGTAGCCCAGCTGATCGAAGGTCTCCTTGTCGCGCGAACCATGGAAGCGGAGGACCCGAACTCGCTCGGCGATCGCGGCATCGCTCGTCGTTATTGCGCCGCCATCGCCGAACGCACCGAGGTTCTTCGACGGGTAAAAGCTGAAGGTTCCCGCCGTGCCAAGTGCGCCCGGTCGGCCCTGTTCGGTGGTCGAGCCGGCGGCCTGCGCCGCGTCCTCGAGCACCGGTACGCCGAGCGCCTCGATCTCCGCGACCGGCGCGACGTTGCCGAACAGGTGAACGGCGATCACGGCCTTCGTACGCGGCGATAGAACGGCTCGGACCGTGTCCGCGGTGACGCAAAAGGTCTCTGGATCGATGTCGCAGAAAACGGGCCTGGCTCCGGTCGGCGGGATCGCCTCGGCGCTCGCGAAAAACGAGAACGACGGCACGACCACCTCGTCGCCTGGGCCGACGCCCATCGCCCGCAGCGCGATCGTCAGCGCGTCGGTCCCGTTGGCGACGCCGATCGCGTGAGCCGCGCCGACGTAGTCGGCGAACTCGGCCTCGAACGCGCGCACCTCCGGCCCGAGGATGTAGCGACCGCTGTCGAGGACCCGCTCGACCGCTGCACGCACGTCGGCCCGCAACGGCTCAAGTGGCGTTGATGTATCGAACAGGGGGATTGGCACGACGCGCTGAACCTACTGTGCCCCGCGGGCGCGCGTCCGGAGGCCCACCAGCTCGAGCAGCTCGTGAGGGAACACTCTGAGGGCCGAGACGGCGATCGCGAGCGCCGCCGAGCCGCACACGGCGGCGAGCACCGAAGAGACGGGGAGCGTCAGCGCAACGGCGAACGCGACCGACAGCGCGACCAAAGTTCGGGCACTCACACCGAGCGCTGGGCGCAGCTCGGGGTTTGCTGTGAATAGCGTCAACCCATAGGCCGTGGCGAGCACGACCTCGAGAGCGAGAGTGACGATCGCCGCCCCTCGGGCGCCGTGCGCGGGGATCAGCGTCGCGCACAACACGACCGCGAGGATCACCATTCCGCTGCTGATTGCGACCAGCGCCCGGTACATGCGCGTCGCTAGGAGCGCGTAGGCGAAGACCGCCGCGAGGAACGTCGCAACGACACCGGTCCCGAGGATGCGCAGGACTGTGGCGCTCCCGACGTAGCCAGGCCCGCCCAGGACGCGCACGGCGAACGGTGCGGCGCTGACGACGAGCAGCGACAGCCAGCCGCCCAGCAGCAGGTTACCCTCGATCAGACGTTGCAACGCGGCGTGAAGGCGCGCGTGATCGTCGCGCGCCGCGCGCAGCAGAATCGGAAACGCCGAACCGGCGATTACCACCGGGATGCCGTTGACGACGCTGAGAATGCGAAAGGCGAGGCTGAAGATGCCCGTCTGGTGTGCCGTCGTGATGATCGACATCGCGACGACGACGACCTGGAAGTAGACCAGCGCGAGCGCCGTCGCCGCTGCGAACACGACCGAGTCGCCGAGCAGCGTCCACCAGCGTGCGAGGTTAAAGGCCGGCCGCAGTGAGACCTGGTGTCGAACCAGCGTGCCCGTGAGCGCGAGGCCCACGAAGAAAGCGAGCACCGCCGGCGCGAAGAACGCGAGCAGCGGCGCGTCGAGCACGACCAGCGCAATCAAGGCGAGCGCCGTCACGGCAGGAATGAGGAAGTCGAGCATGGCGAGCCGCCCGAGGGCCAACGCGGCGGTGAGCGGCACGGTGAGGGTGACCTGGACGTTGGCCAAGACAAGGCCGATCGCAGCGATCGCGGTGCCCTCCACCACGACCCGCGGGTAGCCAACGAGCAGCGCAAACGCGATCGCACCCAGGCCGCCCGCGGTACTAAGCACGATCCGCAGACCGAGCAGGCCGCGCATGAACTCGCGCCGTCCTGGTTGCGGGGCCTGCGAGAACTCGCGAACGCCGAGGCCGGCGATCCCGCCCTCGGTGACCGTGCCGACGATCACCATGAGCGAAGTGACGACGACGTAGCGTCCGTAGTTGCTGCTGTGCAGGTGCCGGGTGACGAACGGCATTGCGACGATGCTCGAAGTGATCGCGCCGACGTAGGCGACGACGCGGAACACGCTGCCACGCACGAACCTAGCGCCCGCCTCCCCGGTGGCGAGAGGGTCGCCGATCCCGCCGGGCGTTCGCTCGCTCCTCGGCGCCATAGCGCGAGTCTGGCAAAGGGATCGGGCGATCACGACGAGCCTGCCAGCCGCCGCTGCAACGCGTGGTAGTAGGGTCCGCGCGCAAGCGGCGCCCCGTCCACCGCTGGCCGCGATGACATTCCTCACCCTGTTCACCATTCCCAAAGGGTTCACCGACCCGCACGTGTCGCTGATCCAGCGCAACGCGCTCGCGAGCTGGCAGCGGCTCGCACCGGCGGTGGAGGTGCTCGTGATCGGCGACGATCCCGGGGTCGGCGAGGCGGCCCACGAATTCGGCGTTACCCACGTGTCCGGGGCGACGACGAACGATTTCGGGACTCCGCTGCTCGACTGGGCATTCCGCGAGGCGGCGACACGCGGATCCGGCGAGGTTCTCTGCTACGTCAACGCGGACATCGTCCTGCTCGACGACTTCCCTGCCGCTGCGCGGCGCCTGCCGCGCGACCCCTACCTCGCGATCGGACGCCGTTGGGACTGCGACATCAGCGCGCCGCTGGACTTCTCGCGCGGCGACGCGGTGCTGCGCGACTGGGCGATCCATCACGGCACGCTCGACAAGGCTCGCGGAAGCGACTACTTCCTATTTCGCAAGGACACTGATCTCGGGCTTCCTTCGTTCGCGGTTGGACGACCCGGCTGGGACAACTGGATGATCGGCCGCGCGCTGGAGCTCCACTACCAGCTGATCGACATCACCGCTAGCGTCACGGCGATCCACCAGAACCACGACTACGGACACGTGGTCGGCGGCCCCGGGGCCTCCACCTGGGAGGGCCCCGAGGCGAGCCGAAACCGCGAGCTTGCGCCGGGACTCGAGCGCTATATCCACAATCCCTACAACGCCACCCACCTGCTGACCCCG
>JBEKBL010000023.1:0-26154 GCA_050015415.1 Solirubrobacteraceae bacterium | reverse complement strand
CTCCATTACGAGTGGTGCTACAAGCCGGTCGGCTTCGTCTCCTACGGCGGGGTCTCGGGCGGTACGCGCTCCGTGCAGCAGCTCAAGCAGGTGGTGAGCACGCTAAGGATGTTTCCGCTCACCGATGCGGTCTCGATCCCCTTCGTCCACCAGTTCATCGACGACGCCGGCGCCGTCAACGCGAACGAGACGATGGAGCAGGCGAGTGACGCGCTGCTCGAGGAGCTCGCGCGCGTCGAGCGAGTGCTGCGAGGGCTGCGCGCCGACCGCTGAGTCCTGCTCTACCCGCTCTGCTCAGGAGCTGTCTCAGCGCTGCGGAGCGGTGCGTAGTGCTCGACCTGCGGCGTGCCGTCGAAGTACGGCCCGATGAGCGCTCGCCACTGATCGAACAGCTGCGAACCGCGGAAGCCCTCGGTGTGCGCCGCGAGACTGTCCCATTCGATCAGCAGCAGGTAGTCCTGCGGGCTTTCAATCCCGCGCAGGGCGCGAAACGAGCAAAAGCCGGCGGCTTTCGCGATCACTTCGCGCGCCGCGATCAGCGAGTGTTCGAACTCGGGCTCCTGCCCGACGGCGATGCGGATCAGCGCGCGCTCCAAGACCATGATGCCTCCGCGGGTCGGGCTTGACGGACCGGCGGCGGCCGACGCGGCCGCTCGTGCCGGGGTGAGTCTCGCGCATCGCCACCGGCGAACGTGGCGCCGTCCTCTTTGCGTCGCCGTCAGCCGGGGGTGATCGCGACGACCGTGTTCGCCGCCACGGCAACGCTGAACTTGCCGCCCCGCGGGCTGATCTGCGCTGTCGTGACGACGGCTGCGCTCGGGGCGACGCGGAGAACCGTGGCGGAAGCGCTCGCGGCGCGAACCGTCACGAGCCTTGTTGACGAGGCGTAGTTGGTCACGATGTAACTGGTTGGTCCGCTCGCGGTGGACACGAGTACGCCGCTCAGAGCCTTCGGTGTCGCCAGCGCCGTGAGCGTCGCGCCAACGGGGAGCAGCTGAACCGCGGCCTCGAGCCCGAGGTAGAGCGGCCGCGTCGTCACCGTGGTGCCGCTGACGACGAACGGATCGTAGCTCGACCCGCTCGAGTGGAAGCGGACCGATTCGATGCCGCTCATGAGCATGTTGACAACCAGGCGCAGCGCCCACACGGCCGAGGCCGGCGAGTCCGAAACACCAGGCTTGCCGCGACACGCGACGGAGTTGCTCTCGGAGATCACCATCGGCAGGTGGATCCGCTCGGCCTGCGCGAGGGTCGCGAGGATCGCGCCGCCCGGCTCGGAGGCCCCGCGAGCCAGCAGTGCCCTGACCGTCGCCTGGCGCAGGCCGGTGCAGGCGTTGAGCGGATAGAAGTGTGCGTCGATCGCGCGTAGCGACAGCGCCGTCGCGATCTGCGGGATCTCCGATGTCCAGCGCGGCGTTGCAAAGTCCGGGCCTTCGACGTCTGCGCCCGGGCCGAGCTGCCCCTCGACCGCTTCGGCATCGTCGAGGTAGGTTGGAAACGGAAGCAGCGACTTGGCCTGTGCTGTCGCGTTCCACCAGGCGACCGACGGCCCGTCGATGTCTGCCTCGTTGCCGATCTCGAAGCTGAGCAGATTCGCCGGCACCGCGCTGCGCGCGCCGGCGGCCATGGTCGCGGTCCAGGCGGGCATCTGGGAGGCGAGGTTGAGACCGATGACGAAGGGCTCCTGTGTCTGGCCCTCGAGGCATCCAAGCTGGCTCCAGAACGCGGCCGGCAGGTCGGTTACCCCGGCGAACGGCGGCGTTCCGGCCGGCGCAGTCTCGTCGCCCGAGTCGCCTCCGATGCGGATCGTTGGAACGCCGAGGGCCTCGATCGTGCTGACGAGCTCGGGCGGCGGGCAGCTGCCGGTCCCGAGGTCTGAGGCCAGCACGGGATACTCGACGCTGAGCCCGACCGGATCGGTGACGACGGTCACGGGCGCTCCGCTCGTCGCCCCGAGGGCGATCGCATGCGGCGGCGGGGTTGCTGCCGCGCTTGACGTGGTGGCGGCAACGCCTAGCGCAACGAGCGCCGCACCGAGCAGACTGAAGCGGACACCCCGCACCGCCCGGGAGTCTACGCAGGGAGCGTCAGCTCGCGAGCCGCTCGATCCAGAACGCGGCAGGGGCCGCGCCGGCGCGAACGCTCGGGATCAGCTCGGCGACCTCGCGCGGATGAAGCCGTCCGACGGCGTTCATCGCGAGCAGGATCCGGTACTCCGGGTTCATCGCGAGGAAGGCTTGCAGCAGGTACTGCTCGTTCAGGTACATGTGCAGGCGCGTGAAGAAGCCGTGCGGGTAGTCCCACGGCAGGAAGACGTCGTGGAAGTGCACCGCCACGCCTGGCGCAAGCAGCGGCAAGGCGTCGAGCACGACACGGTTCACTTCGCTACCGATCTTGACGATGTGCGTCGAGTCGACGAACAGAACGTCGCCGCGCTCGAGGCGGGTGAACTCGGCGTCGGCGATCTCGCCAGCCGAGCGCCGCGTCACCGACGCAAGCGCGTCAGTCCCCGCCCGCGCATGGGGGTCGAAGACGTGATGGTCGCCCGCGCCGTTGGCCGCCAGCGCACGCGCGATGATCTGGGTCGAGAAGCCTGAGCCGAGCTCGAGCACACGCGCCGGCCGGCGCTCACGGATGGTCGCGTACAGCGTCTCCGCGTCGCCGGCCTCGTAGAAGCCATTGCGGAGAAAGAGCTCGCCCGGCTCGCCAGAATCGGGAATGTCGAGCTCGCCGAGATAGCGGCCGAGCCGATCGGTCAGATAACGCAACTGCTCCTCGGAGTCGAAGTGGATCCCCGCCATCGCGCTGCGCCTGTCCTCCGGCGGAAGCGAGTCCAGGTCCGCCAGCGGCGAGTAGAACCCATCGCGAACGAGCCGGTAGCCGAGCCGGCCGGCGGCCGACCCCAGGGAGCGTCCGGCGATAGCGCGGGCCAGCAGGCCAGCCCGCGAGCTCAGCCCCCTGGGTGCGGTGCGCTCCCGCTCCGAATCGATCACGGAGCACTCCGAACGAGTCGTGTCACGGCGCGATCGTATGCCAGCCTGAGCGTCTCAGACGTCGACGCGGCCGCCCATTGTCACCGTCTGGTCGTCGGGAAGGCGGTAGTACTCGGCCGGGTTCGCCGCGTTGCGCGCCATCGCGACGAAGATCTTCTTGCGCCACGGACTCATCCCCGGGGCGTCGGTCGGCACGATCGCAATCTGCGTGACGAAGTAGAAGGCGTGAGCGACGTCGGGATTGCCCGCGATCAGATGCTCTTCGGCCGCGACGCGAAGTGCAGCGGGAATGTCCGGCTCATCGAGAAAGCCAAAGCGGAGCGTGAGGCGTGTGAAGCGGTTGGACGAGCCCTCGATCGGGTCACCGGTGGCCCCGCTGTAGAGGAAGCCGGGCTGCACCACGACTCGCTCGCCTTCTGGCACGTGCGGGACGCGCTCGATCTCCACCGAGACGATGATCACCTGGTCGTGCAGCACGTGGTTGAGCTCAACGTTGGCGCGCAGCGCGAGCGGCGTGGTCTGCAGGTTCGGGTTGAGGAACACGCTGACGCCCGACACATCCCGAACCGGGAAGTCGCGCTCGCCGACCTGCTCGATGAAATCACGCAACGGTCCCTCGGCCCGGTCGCGGTTGGCGGCGACGATCTCGCGTCCCTTGCTCCAGGTCATCAGGACGAAGAAGACTCCCGACGCGATCGCCAGCGGCAACCAGCCTCCGTGGACGATCTTCGTCAGGTCGGCGGAGAAGAAGGCGGCGTCGATCGTCAGAAAGACCCCGGCGCCGAGACCGATCAGCCTCCACGGCTTGTGCCAGAGGAGCCGGCATACGGCGAGGAACAGGACCGTTGTGAGGAAGAACGTCCCGGTCACGGCCACGCCGTAGGCGTTCGAGAGCGCCGTCGCCGAGCCGAAGCCGATGACGATCGCGACGACAGACACGAACAGCAGTGCGTTGATCGCCGGAACGTAGACCTGGCCAACCTCGCGCTCTGACGTGTGGCGGATCGTCAGGCGCGGAAGGAAGCCGAGCTGCACCGCCTGCTGGGAGACACTGAACGCGCCCGAGATCACCGCCTGCGAGGCGATCACCGTCGCGACCGTTGCGAGGATCACCATCGGTATCTGCGCCCATCCGGGCACGAGGAAGTAGAACGGGTTGAGGGCCGCCTTGTGCGAGCGCAGGATCAGCGAGCCCTGTGCGAGGTAGTTGATCGTGAGCGCAGGAAAGACGACGAAGAACCACGCGCGTCGAATCGGCGCGCGCCCGAAGTGGCCCATGTCCGCGTAAAGCGCCTCCGCCCCGGTCACCGCGAGCACGACAGACGCCAGCGATATGAACGCGACGCCGCCGTTGTCGAGGAAGAACCGGGCTCCGTAGCTGGGCGAGAGAGCCCTGAGAATGCCGGGGTGGTGTACAAGCTCGATGACGCCGAGCAGGGCGAGAACGGAGAACCAGATCAGCATCACGGGCCCGAAGAGGTTGCCCACGAGGCGCGTGCCGAAGCGCTGGATCGCGAACAGCCCGCAGAGCACGGCCACGGTGACCGGAAGTACAAGGGAGCCGAGGCTCGGAACGGCAACCTTCAGTCCAGCCACCGCCGAGACGACGGAGATCGCCGGCGTGATCGCGCCGTCGCCGTAGAACAGACACGCACCGAGGACACCGAGCGTGATCAGCACCAGGGTCGTCGCGCTGCGATTCAGCCTCCCCTGGATCAGCGCTGTGAGAGCCATGATCCCGCCTTCGCCCTGGTTGTCGGCGCGCATGATGAAGATCACGTACTTGACCGAGACGATCATCGTGATAGCCCAGAACACGAGCGAGATTACGCCGTAGACGTTCGCACTGTCGAGGTGCACCGGATGGCCGTTGGCCTTCGTGAACACGGCCTGCACCGCGTACAGCGGACTCGTTCCAATGTCGCCAAACACGACGCCCAGCGCGCCCAGCGTGAGCGCCGAGATGCCCGCGCTGGCGAGCGACCGGCGGCGCGGGCCAGGCTCGGAGCCGGCGGTCCACGACGATGGCGGGGCTTGCGAATGCACCGGCAGGGACGCTATCGCTCGCGTTGGAGCGAACGGCGCAACGTGGTTGCGTTCACGGAGCCCAGACGGCGGTTGCGACGAGCGCGAAACAAACCCGATCCGGCTCCCGCTGACCTTCAGCCCTGCTCATGCGCCGAGGAACGCTTCGATCATCTCAACGACGAAGGCATGGTCATCGGCCTGCGGCAGGCCGGAGACGGTGACGCTGCCGACCACCCCGACCTCGCTGATGCGGATCGGGAACGCGCCGCCGTGTGCCGCGAACAGCCGTGGCTCGACGCCCAGCGCCTCGTCCAACGCGGTCCCAGTCGCCGCAAGGCGCCGGCCCACAAGATATGACGCAGCAGCGAAACGGTCGACGACATTGACCTTCCGCTCGATCCACGAGTCGTTCTCAGCGGTGGTGCCCGGTAAGGCGGCATGGAACAGCTGCTGGCCGTGGCGGCGGATGTCGATCGTGACAGGCAGCGAGCGCTCGGTCGCTGCCGCCACCATCGCACTGCCCAGCCGCCACGCGTCCGCGTTGTCGAAGCGGGTGAAGACCAGCCGTTGCTCTTGAGCCTCGAGTGAGGAGATCAAATGACGCTCGTCGTCGTTCATGCGCTCCGGCCTGCCTTCGCCCGCACCGTGTCCATCGCCTCCGTGATCGAGGATCGTCTCCAGCAGCATTATCGACCTCGGCTCGTGGCATCGCCTGTCAGGTCCTGTCACGATCAACGCGAGGGAAGAAGGGGTTCTATCGCTCGCTACAACGCAACCGTTGACACGCCGCACCCGCCAGATGAGGTATTCGCCTATCTGAGCGACTTCTCCACGGCCCAGCAGTGGGATCCGGGCACCGTGCAGTCTGAGCGTATCGGCGAGGGTCCGCTCGGCGAGGGGGCGGAGTTCCGTCTCGTGGCGTCCTTCCTGGGCCGCAAGACAACGCTGATCTACCGGATCGTCGAGTACGACCCGCCAAATGCCGTCGCGTTCCGCGGCGAGAACTCGACCGTCGTTTCGCTTGACCGGATCACGTTCGAGCGTTCCGAGGGCGGCACGCGAGTGACCTACGACGCGGACCTGACGTTGAGGGGGTGGCTGAAGATCGCGGATCCGCTGCTCGGCATCGCTTTCAAGCGCATCGGCGACCAAGCACTCACGGGGATGCGCAAGACGATCGGAACCAGTCAGCCCCTACCGAACGCCACGTTCGGACGGTAGCTCGCAGTCCCCGCTGGTCCATTACCCGTGCCTGACCGCTGCTGTTCGCGCGAGCGAGCGGCGCGGTCGACGCGGCCACCAGACTGCTGGCGGCGCAGCGGCGGGCCGTGGTTTTGGCGATCAAACTCGGCCTGTTTATGAACAGTCGCGGCGGGGTTGCAGGCGCCGTCGCTGCCAGCCGGTGCGCGCTAGATTGCGCCGGTCATGACGGTTCGTAGACTGCTCGATGAGACCGCTGGCCTTGCTGGGGACTATCTCGAGGGAATCCCGCAACGTCGCGTGGGGGCGACTGCCGGCGTGGACGAGCTCCGCTCTAGTCTCGGCGGGCCGTTGCCGGAGCTGCCGGTCGATCCGCGGGCGGTGATTGCCGACCTCGTGGCGGCCGCCGATCCCGGGCTTGTTGCCAGTCCGAGCGGGCGCTACTTCGGGTTCGTCATCGGCGGGGCGCTCCCGGTCGCCGTCGCGGCTGACTGGCTCACCTCGGTCTGGGATCAGAACGCCGGGCTTTACGTCTGTGGGCCGTCGGCGGCGGTCGCCGAAGAGGTAGCGGGCGCGTGGACGGCTGAGCTCCTGGGGCTGCCGCACGGAGTCTCGTTTGGTTTCGTCACCGGCTGCCAGATGGCACACGTCACGGCGCTCGCTGCCGCTCGCCACGCCGTGCTCGCCCGGGTCGGCTGGGACGTCAACGAGCGCGGTCTGATCGGCGCGCCGGCGGTTCGTGTGGTGGTGGGCGCGGAGCGCCATGTCACCGTCGACCGCGCCCTGCGGTTCCTTGGGTTCGGCACAGGGGGACTCGTGGCGGTTGAAACTGACACGCAGGGGCGGATGCGCTCTGACCTGCTTCGCGAGACGCTCGCGGGGGTTGCTGGGCCGACGATCGTCTGCGCCCAGGCCGGCAACGTCAACACGGGCTCGTTTGACCCGTTTGAGGAGATCGCCGACATCGCCGAGGACGCGGGCGCCTGGCTGCACGTCGACGGGGCCTTCGGACTGTGGGCCGCGGCGAGCCCGGCATTGCGGCCCCTCGTCGCGGGCGCTGAGCGCGCCGACTCTTGGGCAACCGATGCGCACAAGTGGCTCAACGTTCCCTACGACAGCGGGCTTGCATTCTGCGCGCACCCCGACGCTCAGCAGGCGGCGATGGGTGTTCGTGCGAACTACCTGATCCACGCCGACGACGGCGGGCCTCGAGACGAACTCGATTGGAACCCCGAGTTCTCTCGCCGCGCACGTGGCTTCTCGGTCTACGCCGCAATCCGCTCACTCGGCCGCTCCGGCGTCGCCGAACTCATCGAGCGCTGCTGCATGCACGCCCGCCGCTTCGGCGAGGTGCTCGGAGCAGCCCCGAATGTCGAGGTGCTCAACGACGTCGTACTCAACCAGGTGCTCGTCCGCTTCCTCGACGACGCCGGCGATCACGACGCCTGCACGCGGGCCGTGATCGAGGCGGTCCAGGACGACGGGACCTGCTGGCTGAGCGGCACGACCTGGCACGGAATGGGCGCCATGCGTGTTTCGGTGTCGAACTGGGCCACGACGAGCGAGGACGTCGAGCGCTCGCTCGAGGCGATCCTCCGCGTCGCAACAGACACTCAGCCCTCACGACGCTGACATTCGTTAGCGTTTCGTGTGCTAGTTCGCTGACGCGCCGGCGCATGGTGGACTGCCCACGGCACGCCGAATGGGCAGCCACAGCGCCGATGACACAAGACATCCCCGTGCCGTCACGCGTGGGCACGCGGCCGTGCACGAGGGCGCGTGACGTGCGTTGAACGCGGCCGGCGTGGTAGGCCCACCGTCCGAGGCCCAAGAGGCCGAGGCGTGGACGAAAGGATTGGCTCATCGGACGTCACGCGCGCAGCCCACGACATTACGACGGCTAGCACGACAACGCTCGCGGCAGCAAGTGCCACGTTTATAACCATCACAAGTGTCAATGACACGGTCGGTTGCACCCATCTCTCATATAAGGCCGGCGACAGGGCGGCGAGTACTCGGGGTCCGGGGGCGCGAAAACACGTGTCCGCGAAGAGCGGCTCGCCATCCGGCGAGAGAGGTCACTAGCGCCGCGAGTCCCGCCGAAACTGGAGCAGGAGCCTCACAGTACTGGCCCGCTTTTACCAACATCGACGAAGCCGCTGTCAAGGTTGAGTCGAGTCTCGAACCATCAGCACATAGGCTGCGGCGCCGTTGATTTCAAGCACCCCCGCGTCCCGCGCGAGCCGGCCTTATCTGTCGGGCCGTCGTCGCGGTCCCTGCGCGATCGCTTAGCCGTTGTGGCCGTGATGGCACGCGTCGGCTTCTGCGTCGGCGCTAGCCTCTGGTGGCGATGGAGAGTGTCAGCGTGATGCACGCAAGTGGGACGATCGATACGTGTCAGCGTGCGCCGATCGCAGCGGCGGTCGATGTGATGCGGCTCGAGCTGTTGTATTGGGAAGCCGTTCGGCGGGTTACGCTGGGCTGGGTGCGGTTCTCAAGCGATGCCCTGCGTTTCCTTGGTGTTTGGCCGGTCCTGTTGCGTTTTGGCCCGCTGGTGGACGGTCGCCGCGCGATTCTTGGCGGGTTGTTCGCGCGGCGGCCGGGCGGGACGATTGAGTGGCGCGCCAACGGTGGTGACGTGGCCGTGGACGTCGCGGGTTTCAGTCCGTTGCTGCGCGGGCCGTTGTGGCGGATCGAGTCGTTGCTGCACGATCTGGTCGGCAGACGCTTTCTGGCACGCGTCGCGCGCGAGGCTGGCTGAGTGCGCGTTGCCGTAGTCGGGGCGAGTGGCACGATCGGGCTGCCGCTAACGGCGGCACTCTCAGCGGAGTACGACGTCGTGGGTGTAGCGAGGCACGCTGGCCCGCTCGGGGACGGCGGTGTCGAGTGGGTCGCCGCGGATGCGACGGACAGCGATGCGATGCGTCGCGCACTCGACAGCGTCGACGTCGTCTATCACCTCGTGCACTCTCTCGGTCGTGGCGACTTCGAAGCGCTCGATCGCGCGGCAGCGACGGCGGTCGCGGGAGGCGCCGCAGCTGGTGGCGCAAGCCAGATCGTCTATCTCGGCGGGCTTGGCGAAGCAGCCGACGAGCTGTCGCCGCATCTGCGAAGCAGGGCCGAGACCGCGACGATCCTCCAGGCCGGAGCCGTTCCGGTGACGGTTCTGCGCGCGGCGATGATCGTCGGTAGCGGGAGCACGGCGTTCGAGACGATCCTCGCGCTCGTCGAGCGGCTGCCGATCATGATCTGCCCCCGCTGGGTCTCGGTCGAGACGCAGCCCGTCGCGCTCGCGGATGTGCTGGCGGCGCTCCTCGGCGTGTGCGGCAACAAGGCCACTTATGACCAGACCTTCGATCTTGGCGGACCCGAGGTGATGACCTACCGGACGATGATGGAACGAGTCGCGCGGCTACGCGGAAAGCATCCGGTCCTCGTTGAGGTGCCGTTCTTGACGCCGCGGCTCTCCTCGCTATGGCTATACCTCGTCACACCCGCAAGTGTGGCCGTAGCGCGCCCGCTGGTCGAAGGCCTTCGCATCCCCACGATCGCACACGACGACCGGATCTGGGACCTCCTCGGAGTGCCACGCACGACCTTCGACCAAGCGATCCGCGCGGCGCTCCTCGAACACGACTGAACCACTGATGCTTCGGCGCTGCGCGTTGGGCTCGCTACGAGCGTTTCGTCACGTTTCGGTCGGTTCCGGGTTGGGCCGGTCTGCTCGGCGGTGATTTTGGTGAGGAATAGCTAGGCGCTTGTGACGCCGCTGGTGAGCGCGACCAGTACGGGGATGGTCAGCTCGTAAAGTCCGTCGTGCACGCCGGGTGCTAGGAGCGCGCCGGAGACGCGTAGCGTGATCGACACGATGTTGGTCGGCGTGAGCAGCTCGAGAGTCCTCGCGATCGTTTGGACACCAAGAGGAGCCGTGATGAACGAGACGCCCAACCCCCAACGCCCTGCAGCCGAGGCGGCGCCCGCGACAAGGCAAGGCTTTCTCGGCGAGCTGTGGGACGCCGTCGCGCCAGGACGAACGTTCGCCCTGGTGATCGCGGTGCTGCTGATCCAGCTGGGCTTCGTGTTCTCCTACGTCGGCGCGTTCCACCACCCCACGCCCCACGGAGTGCCGATCGCGCTCGTCGCGCCTGCACAGGTCTCCGGCCGGCTCGTCGGCGAGCTCAATGCGCTCCACGGACATCCGCTCCACGCCACCGCCGTGCGCGATGAGGCCATTGGACGGACCCTTCTACGGCACGGCTCGATCAGCGGTGTGCTGATCGTCAGCCCGACCGGCAAGACCGACGCGCTGCTCGTCGCCGGTGGCGGTGGCGCAGCGCTCGCGACGGCTGTGGAGGACGTGATCGCACAGGTCGAAGCTGCCCAGCACCGCAACGCGACGGTCACCGACGCCGTGCCAGCCCAGACCGGAGACGGGAGGGGCCTGACTGGCTTCTACCTTGTCGTCGGCTGGCTGATCGGCGGCTACCTCGTCGCTGCCCTGCTCGGCATCGCCACGCGCGCACGACCGGCCAGCGCTCGCCGGGCGATCATTCGCCTCATCGTGCTCGTCCCCTACGCCATCCTCTCAGGCCTCGGCGGAGCGATCGTCGTGGGCCCGGTTCTCGGCGCGCTCGCTGGCCACTTCGTAGCGATCGCAGCACTCGGAGCGCTCATCGTCTACTGCGCCGCGACCGTCACGATGGCCTTTCAAGTCTTCCTCGGGACGATCGGCGTCGGGCTCACGCTGATCCTATTCGTCGTCCTCGGCAACCCCAGCGCCGGCGGCGCCTATCCGGCACCCCTCCTCCCTGGCTTCTGGCGCGCGATCAGCCCCGCGCTCCCCAACGGCGCCGGCGTCGAAGCCCTCCGACGCATCGTCTACTTCGGCTCCTTCAACATTACCGGCAACCTCCTCATCATCTCCCTCTACATCGTCGTCGCCGCAGTCATGGCCCTCAGCGGGACAACGCTCCTCACGCGTCGCGCCGCCGCCGGCAAACCAGCAGACGCCGTCGTCTAACCAATTCTGCGACAAGCACGTGCCGTTGCGAGCGACGCTGGGGCCGAAGGAGGCGCGACTTAGGCCCAAACGCGTGATCGCGGGAGCGCAGCAGACGGCCGACCCGCAGCAGTTAGTTGCCTCTAGTGGAGACGGTGGGAATCGAACCCACGTCCGCGATCGCGTGAAAGTGGCATCTACGAGCGTAGCCGGCGCTCTGATCTCGTCCTCCGCTCGCCTCGCCGGCGGGGTTGCGGGGGACCAGCCTGCTGGTGTTTCCCCGGATTGGCGCAGGCGGGCCGCCCCGGGTGAGCCTGCTATCTGATCCCGGTGATCCCCGCCGCAGGCTGCGGGGGCCGAGACCTCATCGCTCTAGTTTTAGCTAGACGGCGAGGGCGTACTCGTGAGAGTCCGCACGTATGGTTTTCCCGGGTGTTTTACGAGGCCGCCCGGGACCTCGACTCGCAACCACTCCCACGAGCCGACCGCGTCGAAGCCTGTCGTCCCCTGGGTGAATGTCTATGGGACATCGTAGCGCCGGGGAGCGGGATCGCCCAAACGTTCAGGATTCCGCCCGCCATATCGCGCCGGCAACACAACGAAGTAGACGCGGACCGAGCCGCTTGAGGAACCCTCCTCCGGTCGCCCCGAGGGGTTTCCGGTCTCTGGGTGGCGCGGCCTCACACCTCGGTGGCCTCGCTCTTTGCGACTCAAATCCGCGTCTGGGTGCAACATACCTTTGACGCTCCGGCGGATGCAAGGGCCACTTTGGAGAGAACCCGCATCTTGCGCAAAAAAGTGCGTTGAGCGTGTTTTGGGCCAGCATTTAGAAGCGCCGTACCAGCTCCTGCCACACTCTGAGAGGTATGGAGCCCCCGTCCGCCGCCATCCCGCCCGTGCTCGAGCCGGCTGCGCCTACTGAAGCGTTTGGCCGCCACAAACGCTCGTGGCTGCGCGAGAAGCTGGGCGCGGTCGTCGCGGCGCTGGTCGCGCTGATCGCCAAGCTCAAGGCGCTACTGCTGTTCCTGCCGAAGATCAAGATCCTCGTCACTGCCGCCAGCGCCCTGGTCTCGGTCGGCGCCTACAGCCTTCTATGGGGCTGGCAGTTCGCGGTCGGCTTTGTCGTGCTGCTGTTCGTCCACGAGATTGGGCACGTGATCGCGCTGCGGCGCGAGGGGGTCAAGGCGAGCGCGCCGATGTTTGTGCCGTTCCTCGGCGCGGTGATCACCGCGCGGACGCTCGGTGACGACGCGCTCGCCGAAGCGCGCGTGGGCCTCGCCGCCCCGATCCTCGGGACGATCGGTTCGGCAGCTGTCGCGATCGTCGGGCTCGTGACGCACACCGGCCTGCTCGAGGCGCTCGGCTACATCGGCTTCTTCCTCAACCTCTTCAACCTGCTGCCGGTCGTGCCGCTCGACGGCGGCCGCGCGATGGCGGCGATGGCGCCGTGGATGTGGTTCCTCGGCTTCGGCGCGATGGTCGTGCTGGACTTCGTTTCACCAAACCCGGTGCTGCTGATCATCACGCTGGTCGCGGGCTTCGAGCTCTACCGGCGCTGGGAGCGCCGTCGCAGCCCGACGGCGGCACAGACCGCCTACTACAAGGTCTCCCCCCGCAACCGGATGATCGTCGGCGCGGTCTATGTCGGGCTGATCATCGTGCTGGCAGTCGGCATGCACTTCACCTACGTTCACCGCACGATCGGCTGAGCCTCAGCGCCGCGCTTCGCGCAGGCCCCGCTCGATCTCCCGCTGCGAGTCGCGACGACGCAGGGTCTCGCGTTTGTCGTGGACGTCCTTGCCCTTTGCGAGAGCTATCTCGATCTTCGCATGGGGCCCTTTGAAGTAGATCCGTGTCGGCACGAGCGTGAGGCCTCGCTCGGCCACGCGTGCTGCGAGACGGTCGATCTCGCGACGGTGCAGAAGCGCGGCTGGCCGGAGCGTAGGGCGGGATGTGGACGTTGCGCAGCCAAAGCTCGCCGTCGCGAATCGTCGCGAAGCCGTCCTTCAACTGGGCGCTTCCGCCGCGCAGCGACTTGACCTCTGTGCCGAGGAGCACGACGCCGCACTCGAGGCGCTCGAGCAGGTTGTAGCGGTATGAGGCGTAGCGATTGGACGCGACATCGCCGGCGGCGACCTTTTTCTTGGCCTTGGCCATCGCTCGACAGTAGCGTGCGCGCGCTCGCCCCACCGGGCCGGGCGCTAAACGATGTCGAGGTCGACCCGGCCACGCGGCGGATCGATCGAACCGACCGCGACGCGGACGGAGTCCCCCAGCCGCAGCGTTTTGCCACTGCGCGTGCCAACGAGGATCGTGCCCTGCTCGTTCAGCTCCCACCAGTCGCCACGCATCCGCCGGACCGGGGCCATCCCCTCATAGCCGCCGCCGAAGGCGACGAACGCGCCGGCGCCGATCACGCCGACGACCTCGCCGTCCCAGAGACGCTCGGGATCTTCGCGCAGGAGCGCGAAGCAGCGGGCAACGTCGTCGGCCGAGCGCTCGATGTCGACCGCGTCGCGCTCGCGCATCGACGTCCACTGCCCGAGCTCTGCGAGCCGGGTCGCGTCAAGCGCCGGCTCGCCGGCGCCGATCGCCGCCAGCAGAGAGCGGTGGCAGATGAGATCCGGGTAACGGCGAATCGGAGAGGTGAAATGGCAGTAGCGGGCAGAGCGCAGACCAGCATGGCCGAGATTGCGCGGCGAGTAGTAGGCCTGCTTCAGCGAGCGCAGGATCAGCGTGCCAAATGCGAGGCGACCACGCCCACTCGAGCGCACGTAAGCGTCGACCGCCTGCGAAATCTTGCCAACCAGCTCGCCCGCCGCGGCCGGCGCCAGATGCTGGGGCAGCGGCGGTGTCGGCACAGACAACGAAGCGAGCTGCTCGACGAGGCGCTCCACACGCTCCGGATCCGGCTGCTCGTGCACACGGTAGAGCGCCGGCAACGCGCGCTCCTCGAGCAGCTTTGCGACCTGCTCGTTGGCAGCGATCATCAGGTGCTCGATCAACGCGTGCGACTCTGTTTGCGCCCCCAGCGTCAGTCGGCGCACATGACCGGAGCGGTCGAGCTCGAAGTCGGGCTCCGCGCTCGTGATCTCGAGGCCGCCTCGCCGGGCGCGCTCCGCGGCCAGCGCTCGGGCCACATCGCGTGCCAGCGAAAGCGGCTGCGCCCAGGGATCGAGCGGCTCCTCGCGGCCGGCGAAGATGCGGTCGACTCGTGCGTAGTCGAGGCGCTCGTCGGAGCGGATGACTGAGCGCGTGAACGCGGCGCGCGTGACGCGCGGGCCGTCGAAATCGAGCTCCACCGTGACTGCGAAGCGATCCTCACCCGGCACGAGCGAGCATTTTTCATTCGACAGCGCCGGCGGGAGCATCGGCTCGACGCCACCGGGGACATAGACGCTCGTGCCGCGCCGCTGCGCCTCGCGATCAACCAGCGAGCCCGCCGTGACGAACGCCGCCACGTCAGCGATGTGGACGTGGATCCGCGTTCGACCATCCGCGAGGCGCTCGGCCGAGATCGCATCGTCGTAGTCGCGGGCGCCGGTGGGGTCGATCGTGAAGGTCGGGAGCTCGCGAAGGTCGCGACGATCTCCGGCTGCGCCCACGGACTCCCGCGCCTGGCGCTCGACCGCGGGATCGAAGCGGCGCCGGAGTCCGCGTTCGAGCATCAGTGCCTCGATCACGTCGCGTGCGACGTCTGGGCGCCCCAGCCTCTGGACTATCTCGGCGCGCCCACCACGCCTGCCAGGTAGGAGCCGCACGAGCACGAGGTCGCCGACGCGCGAGCGCGATCTCGCCGGATCAACTGCGAGCTGGCCGCCGGTGCCCGGCAGGGCGCCCCCGCCGCGGCCTCGAGCAAACAGCTCGCGAGCGACGACGAACCGGCCGCGACGCTCGAGGACGGCAGCAAACTGGGGCTGTTGGCCGCTCAACGCACTAGCGCCGCGACTCGGCGCAGAGCCGTGGCCAGCACCGGATCGCCGCGCGCTGTGACCGCGCCTCGCACGACCACGTTTGGCTGGATGCCGTGCCCGCGGCGCAGGCCGCCCGCCCCGAGGTTCCTGCCGTTGGGGAGAAAGTACTCGCCGACGGTGATGTTGATCGCGCCGCCGTTCGAGAGGCCGAGAACCTCCTGGTAGACGCCCTTTCCGTAGGTATGGGTGCCAACGACGATCGCGCGATGGTCGACCTGCAAAGCCCCGGTGACGATCTCCGCGGCCGATGCGGTCCCGCCGTTGACGAGCACCGCCATCGGCTGACTCGCAGCGAGCGGCTCACCGGTGGCGTAGAGCGTCTGCGTCGGCTGCGTGCGACCGCGCGTCGTGACGATCGCACCATGGCGGATGAAGAGGCTCGCGACGAGCTGTGCCTCGCTCACGAGCCCGCCACCGTTGTCGCGCAGGTCGAGGACAATCGCCTGGGCGCCGCGCCGGAGCAGTCGTCGCAGCGCGTTTGCCACCTGCGTGTGAATGCCCGCCACGTCGAAGGTGGCCAGCTCGATCACCGCGACCTTCGTGCGGTGGAAGTCCACCAGCCGGCCGACGACGAGCGGTGTCGCCGGCGCCGTGATCATCGCCCGCTTCAGCGCCAAGGTCAGCCGGTGGTTGCCGCGATCGATCGTCAGCGTCACGGTCGTGCCCGCTCTGCCCTGGATCAGGCCTGTCGAATATGACGACGGGCGACCGACAAACGACCTGCCGTCGGCTTTGACGATCACGTCGCCTGGCTTGACGCCGCCGCGAGCGGCCGGCGTGCCGGCGATCACCGACTCAACGAGCAGACCGCGCCGGAGCGCGAGGACGTTGATGCCGACGCCCGAGAAATGCGCCGGACCGACCGCTTTGCCGAAGTCGCGAAACTCGGCCGGTGTCTGATACTCGGCGTAGGGATCGCCGAGTCCGTCGATTGCGCCGGAGATCGCGTTGTTCTGTAGCTGCGTGGCGCGCAGGCGCTGGAGGTAGTCGTGCTCGATATCGGCGAGCGCCTCGTCGACGACGGTCCCGTCTGGATGCGAGACGAAGGCGTTACGCAGGAATGGCGGCAGATCGGATGGGTGCCCGCCCCACCAGATTCCCACGATCAAAACCAGCACGAGCGCGACGACCGCCAGCATGGTTCGTTGAATCGAGTTCTGCATCGCCACCGCGTCCGCGTTCGCGTCGCCAAGCCAGCCTAGCGATCAGCCCAGCGATTCCGGCCAGCAAGAGCGTGCTGGGGCGGCTGAGCTGCTACGACGGCGCTTTGCAATACGGTTCGGAGTCTGCCGACCATCGCCACAACGACGGCCCCGAACGGCCTACCGATCCACCGCATCTCGATCCCGGGAACGCGCGCGCTGACGACCCTGGTCGCCTTCGACGCCGGCGCCCGTGCCGAGCGTCAGGCCGAGAACGGCATCGCGCATTTCCTCGAACACCTCGTGTTCAAGGGCGGCGAGCGCTACAGCAATTACCGCGAGGTCAACGAGACCGCCGAGCGTATGGGCGCGATCCTCAACGCCTACACGAGCCACGATCTCGTCGCGTTCCACATCACTTCCCGCGCCGAGGCAGCAGCCGCGGCGATCGATCTCCTGACCGACATCGTCGGGCGGCCGTTGATCGACGCGTCCGAGCTCGAACGCGAGCGCGGCGTCGTGATCCAGGAGATCGCCCGCTCGAACGATCAACCGGCGACCGTCGCCGAGCACCTGATCGACGAGGCCGCCTTTGGCGAGCACCCGCTCGGTCGGCCGGTGCTCGGAGGAGTGGAGCACCTGCGCAGCTTCAGCCGCGAGACGATGGTCGACTTTCGATCACGCCGCTGGTCGCCGCCACTCGGCGGTGCCTTCCTCGTCGGCAATACCGACCATCTGCCCGATGACGGCGCGCTCGCCGAGGCGTTCGCCCGCTTCCCGGCATTCGATCCGCCGGGGCCGGTCGAGCCGGCGCCGGCGCTCCGCTCGGCGACGCTCGTCGAGCACCGCGACAGCAACCAGTCCCACCTGCGTCTGCTCTACCGGCCGCAGATCGACTCGCGCGAACCGAGGCAGCGCGCAGCTCTGACCATCTACTCGACGCTCCTCGGCGGCTCGATGGGATCGCGCTTGTTCGATGAGCTGCGCGAGCAGCGCGGCCTCTGTTACTCGGTCTGGTCGGTGGACCACAGCTTCGCGGATGCGCCGATCCTGCAGCTCGGAGCCGGTCTCGACTCGTCGAAGTGTGTCGAGGCGTATGCGCTGATGCGCGAGATCGTCGATCGGCTCCGCAACGATGGCCCGCGCGAGGAGGAGCTGGAGCGCGCGCGGGCGTACGCCGCTGGGCGGCGGGTCCTCAGCTTCGAGAACTCGGGCACCGTTGCACGCTACGCCGCCAACCAGGCGATCGTTCACCGCGACGAGATTGATCCCGACCTGGCGATCTCCCGCATCGACGCCGTCAGCTTCGACGAGGTCGACACGATCGCACGCGCCATCAGCACCGACGTCGCGGTCGCCTGCGTCGGGCCGCACTCAGAGCGCGACTTCAGCTGATCGACGCCGCCGCCGGCAGCCTCTGCCGCCGGGGCAGCGGGCGGATCACGTCGTAAAGATCGAGCTGTGACAGTTCCAGGATCCGGTGAAGTGAGTGGAGCCGCCGAGCGCACTCTTAGCCGAGGTGAACGTGCCACTCGATGAGATCGAGCCCTTGACGGTCGCAGTGTCGAGCGCGGCGAGCACCTTCCCGGCGACGTCGGCATTGACGGTTTCGATCGTCAGACCGGAGCTCTTGACGACCTCTAGCTCGAACAACGAGAGTCCAGCGTTGCCCTTCGATGTCTGACCAGCGACGATCGTGCCGAGGGTGACCTCGAGCTGCACGCCGGCTTTCGGATCGGCGCTGCAGTAGCCGCTCTTGAAGTTGTAGCTCTTGCCGCCAAACACCAGCTTCGCGGTTGCCGGGCCGCAGTACTCGACCGCTTCGTGGCCCTTTGCGGTTGTGATCTTGGGGATGCACGGAGGCAGGCTCGACGCCGCGTGGGCACCGGGAGAGGACGCTTCGGCAGCTGCCGTGCTGGCCACGGCAGAGCCTACGAGTGCGCCGATGGCGAGGAGCGCGACGCCTGGCTTCATCTTTCCCCCCGGTGTTTGTCGAGCGAACCGGTGTCCGTGGGATCTCACCCTACCGATTAAGCGCAGCGAATCCGCCAGATCAGCTGATCGCGACCATGCGCTCGATCGCAAGTCGCGCGGCGTCGGCGGTGGCGTCCGGTACTTGCACCTCGTGGACGCCGTCGCGCAGTGCGTCGCGCAGCTTCGGCAGCGTGATCATCTTCATGTAGCGGCAGCTGGCCTCGGCGTTGGCAGCGATGAACTCGACCTCCGGCGCGGCCTGCCGCAGGGGGTAGAGCATGCCGACCTCAGTCGCGACGATCGCGCTGGAGCCTGGCTGCGCGTCCACGGCGTAGCGGAGCATGCCCGAGGTCGAAAGCATGTGAACGCCATCGCTGGCGATGTCGCCGGCGGCGACGTACTCCATGGCGCTGGTCGCGCAGCCGCATTCGGGATGGATCAGGAACTCGGCATCCGGGTGCGCAGCCCTGCTCGCCGTGATATCGGCCGGACGAATGCCTGCGTGGACGTGGCATTCCCCATCCCAGATCCGCAGCGAGCGACCGATGACGCGTTCGACGTAGGTGCCGAGGAACAGGTCGGGGCCGAACAGGATCTCGGTGTCCGCGCCGTGCTCGGCGAGGATCTGGCGCACAACTCCGACGGCGTTCGAGGAGGTACAGCAGTAGTCGCTCAGGGCCTTGACCTCGGCTGAGGTGTTGACGTACATCACGACGATCGCTCCTGGATGCTCCGCCTTCCATGCGGCGAGCTGTGCGGCTGTGATCGACTCGGCGAGCGAGCAGCCGGCGTCGAGGTCGGGGATCAGGACCGTCTTCTCCGGCGAGAGGATCGCCGCCGTCTCGGCCATGAAATGGACGCCGCAGAACGCGATCGTCGTCGCCGCCGTCCGCGCGGCCTGTTGCGAGAGCGCGAGCGAGTCACCGACCAGGTCGGCGACGTCCTGGACCTCGGGCAGCTGGTAGTTGTGCGCGAGGATCACGGCGTCGCGGGCCCGCGCGAGATCGCGCACCTCATCCTGCAGCTCGGCGATCTCGCCGGGCTCGAGCGGGGGCGGGAGGGCCATCGCCATCGGGAGGTTCATCATTGGAGCCCGTTCAGCGGCTGGAGAATCATCGAGAGGTCGAGCGCCGGCGCGGAATGCGTCAGGGCGCCCACCGATATGAATTGTACGCCCGTCTCGGCAACCGCTCGGAGCGTCTCGAGCGTCACGCCGCCGCTCGCCTCGAGGCTGGCCCGTCCAGCGACCTGCGCCACCGCGGCGCGCAGCTCGCCGATGCTCATGTTGTCGAGCAGCAGCCGCTCGGCCCCCGCCTCGAGCGCTTGCGCGATCTCATCCGCGTCGCGAACCTCGACTTCGAGCGGGAGGCCCGGCGCACCAGAACGCGCCGCGGCGACGGCCGCCGCGATTCCACCCGCCGCCGCGGCGTGGTTTTCCTTGATCAGAACCGCGTCGTAGAGCCCGACGCGGTGGTTCGTGGCCCCTCCAGCCGCGACAGCGGCCTTCTCGAGCGCCCTAAGACCGGGGGTCGTCTTGCGCGTGTCGAGGACCTGCGCCCCGGTGCCCGCCACCTCACGCACGCAGCGCGCCGCGAACGTCGCGATCCCCGACAGGTGCGCCAGGAAGTTCAGCGCCGTCCGCTCCGCCGCCAACAGCGCCCGCGCCAGCCCCTCGATGCGCAGCACCTCCCCACCCGGTTCGCGCCACGCCCCTTCCACCGCGATCCGCTCGACAACGGCCCCGGGATCCAGGAGCTCGAACGCGAGCGCCGCGGCATCGAGTCCGTAGATCACGCCGGCCTGCTTCTGGATGATCGCCGCACGAGCGCGCGCAGCAGCAGCTACCGTGGCCTCGCTGGTGACGTCGCCCGAGCCCAGATCCTCGGCGACGGCGCGCCCCACGAGCTCAGTCATCCCCGCCGGGAACGTGACGTCAGCCACTTTCCCCCGGCCCGCCGAGCAGGTAGGCCCTGACGAAGGCGTCAAGATCGCCGTCGAGGACGCGTTGTACGTCGCCCACCTCGTAGTTCGTCCGGTGATCCTTGACGAGCGAGTAAGGATGCAGCACGTATGAGCGGATCTGGGAGCCGAAGTTGACGTCCTGCGCCTCCCCCTTCTCGCGTGCGATCTCCTCCTGACGGGCCCGCTCCTCGCGCTCGGCGAGCTTCGCACGCAGCATCCCCATCGCCGTCTGGCGATTCTGCGTCTGCGAGCGTTCGTTCTGGCACTGGACGACGATCCCGCTCGGGCGATGGGTTATCCGCACGGCTGAGTCGGTCTTGTTGACATGCTGCCCGCCGGCCCCGCTGGCGCGGTAGGTGTCGACCTGCAGATCATCGTCGTTGATCTCGATCGCGGCCTCATCCTCGACGACGGGCGCGACCTCGAGTCCCGCGAAGCTCGTCTGGCGACGATGGGCCGAATCGAACGGCGACAGCCTGACAAGGCGATGAACTCCCTTCTCGGCGCCATACAGCCCGTAGGCGTTCTCACCCGACGCGCGGAACGTCGCCGACTTGATGCCCGCCTCCTCGCCCGGGCTCAGCTCGAGCAGCTCGGTCTCAAATCCGCGCCTTTCGGCCCATCGCATCTCCATCCGCAGCACCATCTCGGCCCAGTCCTGGGCGTCAGTCCCGCCGGCACCCGCGTTGATCGTGACGAGCGCGTCACCGGCGTCGTAGCGACCGGAGAACAGGCGCTCCTCCTCGAGCGACGCCAGCCGAGCCTCGACCGACGCGATCGCGGCGTCGAGCTCGCCGGCCAGCTCCGCATCATCGGCAGAGAGCTCGAACAGCGTCTCTAGATCCTCAACCTCTGACTCGACGGCCTTGAATAGGTCTAAGCGGCGCTGCGCACGCGCGTGTTCGGCGCCAACCTTCGCGGCAAGAGTCTGGTCGTCCCAGAAGCCTGGCTCGCCCATCTGCGCTTCGAGCGCTGCGACGCGCTCGCTCAGCGAAGCTGGGTCAAAGATAGTCCGCGAGCAGCTTGAGCTGGTCGCGTATCGCGGCGAGCCGTGCGGGAGTCGGTTCCTCGCTCGGAGCGCTGGCCATCTAGGAGCCGTGACAGCGTTTGAATTTCTTGCCCGAGCCGCACCAGCAGGGGTCGTTGCGGCCGATCTGCTCGTCTTCGCTGAGGTGGCGTTGAGCGACCGGCACGAAAGCCGCCGACTCTTCGTCCGCCTGCTCGCCGAGCGCCGGCTCCGCCAGGCCGGTCGCGGCACCCGCCGCGGCGGCGCCGATCGCGCGCGCCCCGACCGCCGCCCCCGAGGAGTAGGTGACGTTGGCTGCCCGCGTCGGGCTGCCGGCCGCCTGATAGGGAGCGGCAGCGGGCGCGCTCGCCGCGCCGTTGGGACCTTGGACCTGCACCTCGACGTGGAAGATCATGCGCGTGAAGTCAGCCCAGACCGTGTTCATCAGGTCGTTGAAGAGAATGAACGCCTCGTTCTTGTAGGCAACCAATGGGTCGATCTGCGCGTGCCCGCGCAGGTGGATGCCCTCACGCAGGTAGTCCACGTCGTAGAGGTGCTCGCGCCAGCGCTCGTCGATGATCGTCAGCAGCAGATAGCGCTCGAGCGCCCGCATCAACTCCTCGCCAAGCTCGGCCTCGCGTGCGTCGTACTGCGACCCGGCGTCGGCAAGGACCAGTTCGACGAGCTCGCTCGTGTCGGAGTGCTGTCGATCAAGCTCGTCGGCGGGGATGCTGATCGGGTAGATCTGGGCCAGCGCGCGCAGCAGGCCGTCGATATCCCAGTCCTCGGCATAGTCCGCGGCCGTGTACTCCTCGATCGTCCGCTCGAGCACGGCGCCGATCTCCTCGCGCGCGGCCTGCGCCATGTTGCCTCCCGCCAGCACCTGGTCGCGGAGGGCGTAGATCACGCGACGCTGCTCATTCATCACGTCGTCGTACTCGAGCACGTGCTTGCGCATCAGGAAGTTCTGCTCCTCGACCTTGCGCTGTGCTCGCTCGATCTGCTTGGAAAGCAGCGCGGCCTCGATCGGCTCCTCGTTGCCCTCGACATCGATCGTGCCGAGGCGATCGAGGATCTTGTAGATGCGGTCGCCCGCGAAGAGCCGGATCAGGTCATCTTCGGCCGACAGAAAGAACCGCGACTCGCCGGGGTCGCCCTGGCGCCCCGAGCGACCGCGGAGTTGGTTGTCGATCCGCCGCGACTCGTGACGCTCGGTGCCGATGATGTAGAGACCGCCGGCGTCAACGACCGCCTGGCGCGCAGTCTCGATCTCGGCCTCGACGGCCGGGAGGCGCTCCGCGTACTGCTCGTCGAAGCCTTCGTCGCCGGGCCGTAGTCCGAGCTTCGCGAGCTGCTGGCGCGTCGTGTGCTCGGGATTGCCGCCGAGCTTGATGTCGACGCCTCGCCCGGCCATGTTCGTCGCGATCGTCACGGCGCCGGGACGCCCGGCCTCGGCGATCGTCTCGCCTTCGAGCTCCGCGTGCTCGGGCTTGGCGTTCAGAACCGCATGATCGATGCCGCGACGGCGCAAGCGGTCGCTCAGGAGCTCCGAGACCTCGACCGAGATCGTGCCGACCAGCACCGGCTGGCCGTCGCGATTGCGCTCGGCGATCTCACGCTCGACGGCCGACCACTTGCCGTCCTTGGTCTTGTAGACCTGGTCGTTGCGATCGGCGCGGACCATCGGGCGGTTGGTCGGGATCTGAATCACCGGCAGCTCGTAGATCTTCATGAACTCCGTCGCCTCGGTCAGAGCCGTCCCGGTCATCCCCGCAAGCTTGTCGTACAGCCGGAAATAGTTCTGCAGCGTGATCGTCGCGAGCGTCTGGTTCTCGTCCTGAACCGGTACGCCTTCCTTGGCCTCAACCGCTTGGTGCAGCCCCTCCGACCAGCGCCGGCCTTCGAGGATGCGGCCGGTGAACTCGTCGATGATCTTCACCTCTCCGTCGATCACGGCGTAGTCGACGTCGCGCTTGTAGAGCGCCTCGGCCCGGAGGGCCTGGTTCAGGTGGTTCACGAGGTGGCCGTTCTCGGCGCGGTAGAGGTGGTCGATAGCAAGGAACCGCTCGGCCTTCGCGACGCCGAGCTCGGTGATGGCGACGGTCTTGTGCTTCTCCTCGATCTCGTAGTCGAAGTCCGCGACGAACTCCTTGCGCGTCCGCGGGTCGAGACCGTCCGGGGTCTTGCCGAGGACCATCTGCGGCGCGAGCCGCGCGAACTGCACGTAGAGCTCGGCCGCCTGTTCGGGCGCACCCGAAATGATCAGCGGCGTGCGTGCCTCGTCGATCAGGATGTTGTCGACCTCATCGACGATCGCGAACGAATGACTCGCGACGTTGCGGCCCTCGTCGTCGATCCGCCCACCGTGCTGCACCTTGTCGGCGAGCGTCTGCGCCATGTTGTCGCGCAGGTAGTCGAAGCCGAACTCCGAGTTGGTGCCGTAGGTCACGTCACAGGCGTAGGCCTGGGCTTTCTCCTCGCCCGGCTGCTGGGACTGGAGCACGCCGACGGTCACGCCGACCCCTTCGTAGATCGGGGTCATCCATTCCGCATCGCGTCGCGAGAGGTAGTCGTTTGGCGTAACGACGTGAACACCCCGGCCGGCGAGCGAGTTCAGCACGACCGCGAGCGTCGCGGTCAGCGTCTTGCCCTCGCCGGTGCGCATCTCGGCGATTGCCCCGCCATGGAGAACCATGCCGCCGATCAGCTGAACGTCGAAATGGCGCATGCCCATACGCCGCTTGCCGACCTCGCGAACGACCGCGAAGCACTCGGGCAGCAGATCGTCGAGCGATTCGCCGCCGCGCGCGCGCTCGCGCAGGTCGTCCATCCGCTCGCGCAGCTCCTCGTCCGTGTCCAGCTCGAGCTCAGGCTCGAACGCCGCGATCAGCGCTACGCGCTGCTCGTGACGCTTGAACATCTTGCCTTCGCCGACGTTGAGTGCGCGGTCGAGAATGCCCATTGAGTTCAGCGTACCAGCGGCTGGTGCCGCCTCACGCCAATCGTGATCGCGATTGCGGCTCGCGCGGCGCGAGGTCTCGCATGCTCAGCGAAACGAGCGCAGATAGCGCTCCTGCGCGTCGCTGAGAACGTCGATCTCGATGCCGAGCGAGGCAAGCTTGAGCCGTGCCACCTCGTGGTCGAGCGCGAATGGCGGCAGGCGCACACCGGGACCGACCCGGGCTTCCTGGCGCGCCAGGTGGGCGACGGCGAGGGCCTGCGCCGCGAACGACATGTCCATCACCGCCGCAGGGTGGCCGGCAGCCGCCGCGAGGTTCACGACCCTCCCCTGTGTGACGAGGTTGAGCCGACGACCGTCCGCGAGCTCGTACTCGTCGATCAACGGCAGCACGGCACGCGGCGGCGAAACGGCGATTGCCGCGAGATCGGCGAGGCTGATCTCGACATCAAAATGGCCGGCGTTCGCGAGTACGGCGCCGTCCATCATCAACTCGAAATGCTCGCGCCGCAGGACTCCCGGCGCACCCGTGACGGTGATGAACACCTCTCCGATCGCCGCCGCGGCGAGCGAGTGCAAAACGGCATAGCCCTCCATCCGTGCCTCGAGCGCGCGCACCGGGTCGACCTCACAGACCGCAACGTTTGCTCCCGCGCCTTTCGCGCGGGCCGCCACACCCCGGCCCGCCGAGCCGTAGCCGAGGACGACCACGGAGCGCCCTGCGAATAGCAGGTCGGTCGCGCGGAGGATCCCGTCGATCACCGACTGGCCGGTGCCGTAACGGTCGTTGAAGACGCGCTCGGTGAGCGTCTCGTTGACGGCCAGGACCGGGCAACGAAGCGCGCCGTCGGCCTCCATCGAGCGTAGCCGCACGAGGCCGGTCGTCGTCTCCTCGGTGGCACCGATCAGCTCCGCCGCGATCGGCGCGAGACCAGCGTGCGCGGTGACGATCAGCTCGGCGCCGTCGTCGATGAGGATCTGCGGGCGAGCGGCAACCAGTCGCTCGATATGGCGCGCGTACGCGGCACGGTCCTCCCCGCGCTCCCCGTGGACCTCGGCGCCATGCACCGCGCTCAGTGCGGCGGCGACGTCGTCCTGCGTCGAGAGCGGGTTGGCCGCACACAGGTCCACCTCGGCCCCGGCCGCCAGCAGGGTGCGAACGAGGTTCGCGGTCTCGGCGGTGATGTGCAGGCAGACGGCGACGCGCAGGCCGGCGAGCGGACGCTTGCGTTCGAAGCGCTCGCGTATCGCCCGCAGCACGGGCATCTGCCGGTCGGCCCAGGCAATTCGGGCCGCACCGGCGTCCGCGAGGACGGCGTCGTGAGAGGCGCGCGCGCTACGCCGCCCGGCCGGCACTAGTAGCGGTAGTGATCGCTCTTGTAGGGCCCATCGAGGGGGACGCCGATGTAGGCGGCCTGCTCGGGACGGAGCTCCGTCAGGTGAATGCCGAGCGCGTCGAGATGCAGGCGCGCAACCTTCTCGTCGAGCAGCTTCGGCAGCACATAGACGCGCTTCTCGTAGGAGTCGCGCTTGGTGTAGAGCTCGATCTGGGCGATCGTCTGGTTGGTGAACGAGTTCGACATCACGAAGCTCGGGTGGCCGGTCGCGTTGCCGAGGTTGAGCAGGCGACCCTCGGACAGAACGATCACCGAATGCCCGTCCGGGAAGACCCACTCGTCGACCTGCGGCTTGACGTTGACGCGCCGGATTCCGGGGACCGCGGCGAGCCCGGCGATGTCGATCTCGTTGTCGAAGTGGCCGATGTTCCCGACGATCGCCTGGTGCTTCATCCGCCCGATCTGCTCGGCGCTGATGATGTTCAGATTGCCCGTCGCGGTCACGAAGATGTCGGCGGTCTCGAGCACATCCTCGAGCGTCGCGACCTGGTAGCCCTGCATCGCCGCCTGCAGGGCGCAG
>JBEKBL010000022.1:0-13547 GCA_050015415.1 Solirubrobacteraceae bacterium | reverse complement strand
GGCTTCAGCGTCGTCGATCCGCTCCCGATCAGGGGCGCGGGTGGCGCGATGGAGACGGTCATGACGCCGATCGTGCCGATAAGGGTCGGCGAAGACTGGAAGTGCGTCCTGCTCTGGCGCGCTCTCTACGACGCGGGCATCTTCACGAACGTGGCGCTCCACCCCGCCGTGCCGATCGACGGCGCGCTACTGCGCACGAGCGTGATGGCCACACACGACGTGGCGATCCTCGACCGGGCACTCGACACGTTCGCCACGGTCAAGCGCGAGTTCGAAGCCGAGCACGGACCGCTTCCCGGGCCTGAGGCCTGACGCGAGGGGGCGCCCGCAGGCGCGCCCGTTGGGGCCCGCCCCGATTGTCCAGTTCGGCACAAATGGCCGCCGTTAAGAAAAGTTCGCTCCGAGCGGCCGACGCTTTGTACCGCGCGTTGACCGCCGCAGGCCCTGGCGTCTAGCTTCTTAGAGCGCACGCGGAGGCGCACGGGAGACTCACAGCGGTTCTCTCTACGCCGGTTCGGGTGGGTCGTGGCGTGGTCAGCCGCGCGACCGCCCGCGCTGGTCTGCGCGCGCAGCACAACTTTTGTAGTCAACCACGAGAGCAAAACCCGCCGCCTGGCGGGTCCGGGGAGTCCAGATGAATGCGACAGCACTAACGACCCGCGGGCCGGAGCACGCAACGGCCCTACAGCTTCCAGAAGGCATAGCCGCCGCACGCGAGGATGGGAGAGCGCTGCACGACCGACGCGGCCCGCAGCACATGCAGGCGCTCCAACGCGCCAACCTGGTGCGCCTCGCGCGCGCTGAGGTGAAGCGCCGGATCGCGGTCGGGGAGTTGAGCGCTGCGGAGGTCGTTCGCTCCAACTCGTGGGAGATCCAGACGATGGCCGTCGCTGAGCTGTTGATGAGCCAGCGCCGCTGGGGGCATACGCGCGCGCGCCGCTTCCTCGCCGCCATCCCGATGGCTGAAACGAAAACGATCGGCTCGATGACGATACGCCAGCGTGACACCCTGGCGGCGCTGCTCAGCGCAGCGACCGCCCCCGCCGCGAGGCCGGTTGCGCTTCCAGCTGGCGAACAGGCGGCTCAGGCGGCCTGAAGCACCGCACCTGGCGGGCCGCGGTCCCATCCAAGCGGCCAATCGCCGACGCACGAGTTTGGCCGACTGGATAGGAACAGCGCCGAAGGCGACTGGATAGGCTGTGCCCGGCCACTGCCGCGCCGCTCGGGGCCGCGCGCCCGTAGCGCGTCGTCGGACCGGCTGACCAGCAAAACCACCCCGTGAGGAGGACCCGACCGCATGCCGAGGACCCGCATTCACAACGTCTCCGCCGCCCAATGGAGCGCCAACGGCGACGCCCTGGGGACGCGCGATCTGACGGAGGCCAGCAACCAGCAATTCGGTGAGAACGTCTTCAGCCTGCGCGAGCAGCGCAAGCGCCTGCCCAAGCACGTCTACGCGCAGCTGCGGGCAACGCTCGCCCGCGGGGACGAGCTGGATACCTCGCTCGCGGACATGGTCGCTCAAGCGATGAAGGAATGGGCGCTCGAGCGCGGAGCCACGCACTACACCCACTGGTTTCAGCCGCTCACCAACCTCACCGCCGAGAAGCACGACTCCTTTTACAACCCGTCCTCCGATGGAACGGCGATCGCCGACTTCTCCGGCAAGGAACTGATCCAGGGCGAGCCGGACGCTTCGAGCTTCCCGACCGGCGGCATCCGCGCCACCTTCGAGGCGCGCGGCTACACGGCCTGGGATCCAACGTCGCCTGCGTTCATCCTCGAGAACCCGAACGGCGCGCTGCTCTGCATCCCGACGGCTTTCGCCTCTTGGACCGGGGAGGCCCTCGACCACAAGATCCCGCTTCTGCGCTCGATGGACGCCCTGTCGGGTGCGGCGGTTCGCGCACTGAAGTTGCTCGGCGACGAAGCGGCACAGCGCGTCTTCACCACCGTAGGGCCCGAGCAGGAGTACTTCCTGATCGACGAGCAGTACTTCTTCGAGCGGCCCGATCTCGTCACCACAGGTCGCACCCTGTTCGGGGCGAAGCCGCCGAAGGGTCACGAGCTCGACGACCACTACTTCGGCTCGATTCCGGAGCGCGTGCTCGCGTTCATGATGGACAGCGAGCGTGAGTTGATCAAGCTCGGCGTACCGGTCAAGACGCGCCACAACGAGGTCGCGCCAAACCAGTATGAGATCGCGCCGGTCTTCGAAGGCACGAACGTGGGCTGCGACCACCAGATGCTGACAATGCAGATCATGCAGAACGTCGCCCGCGACTACGGGCTCGTCTGCCTGCTGCACGAGAAGCCGTTCGCCGGCGTGAACGGCTCGGGTAAGCACAACAACTGGTCGATGGGCACCGACACCGGCGAGAACCTGCTCGACCCGGGGGACACGCCATCGTCGAACCTGTCCTTCCTGTTCTTCGCCGCGGCTGTCATCGAGGCGGTTGACGTCTACCAGGAACTGTTGCGAGCCTCGATCGCAAGCCCCGGTCAGGACCACCGTCTTGGCGCGAACGAGGCGCCGCCGGCGATCATCTCGATCTTCCTCGGCACAGAGCTCGAGGAGATCTTCGGGTCGATCGCCGAAGGGAAGACGGGCGCCTCGAAGCCAGGCTCGTTCCTGGGGCTCGGCACACCGGTGCTACCGCCCCTGCCGCTGGCGTCTGGGGACCGTAACCGCACGAGCCCGTTTGCCTTCACCGGCAACAAGTTCGAGTTTCGCGCCCTCGGGTCAAGCATGTCGCCATCGTGGCCCAACACCGTACTCAACACGATCGTTGCCGAAGCGATCGACCATCTGGCGGGCGAGCTAGAGAAGCAGCTGAAGGCGGGGGCGAGCCTCGAGAAGGCGACGTTGGCGGTGGTCAAGGAGTCATACAAGGCCCACAGCCGGATCGTTTTCAACGGCGACGGGTACTCGGAGGCCTGGCATAAGGAGGCTGAGAAGCGCGGGTTGGCGAATCTCCGCTCGACGCCCGTTGCGCTGCCGTCGCTTATCGACCAGTCGACGATCGACCTGTTCAAGAAGTACAAGGTGCTCTCCAAGCGGGAGCTCGAGTCGCGCTATGAGGTTTCGGTCGAGCAGTACTCGACGAAGGTGAACATCGAGGCCGAGACCGCGGCCTCGATCGCGCGGACGCTGCTTCTGCCGGCAGCGCTGCGCCACCTGACGGAACTCAAGGAGGCGGGCATCGACAGCCTGATCACCGAGACGCACGACCTCGTGAGCGAGTTCATCGCGGCGATCGGAGCGCTCGAGCACGTCAACGCCGAGCATCCCGACGCGGAAGGCATCGAGCACGCGATCTACATGCGCGACGAGGTCATCCCCGCGATGGACGGCGCTCGAGCTGCGGCCGACAAGCTCGAGCGCGTCGTCGCCGACGACCTCTGGCCGCTGCCGAAGTACTCGGAGATGCTCTTCATCAAGTAGAGGAGGCCGCGTACCCGTGCCGGCCGAATGGCACGGGTACGCACGCAACGGCGGCTGCGCCAACCTTGTCACGACTATGTCAAGGTTGGCACGCGTCGCTGGTACGATTGCTCGACGATGCGCGACTTCCTCCAGGCGCTCCGCACCCGTGTGGTCATCTACGACGGCGGCATGGGAGCGACACTCGAGCAGCTCGACCTGACGAGCGCCGACTACGGCGGCCTTGCCGGACGCTGCCACGAGGCCCTCGTCCTGAACCGGCCCGACGTGATCCAGGGCGTCCACAGGTCGATGATCGAGGCCGGCGCGGAGGTCGTGGAAACGTGCACCTTCCAGGGATCCCGAATCAAGCTCGACGAGTGGGGCCTCGGTAGCGAGACGCTCGAGATCAACACGCGCGCCGCGCAGATCGCGCGCGAGGCCGCAGGCCCCGAGCGGTTCGTCGCCGGCTCGATCGGGCCGACTGGCTACCTTCCAGCCTCAGAAGACCCGACGCTAGGTCAGATCAGCTTCCGTGAGCTCGTCGAGGTGTTCACAGAGCAGGCGCAAGGGCTTGTCGCCGGTGGTGCCGACCTGCTGATCATCGAGACGGCGCAGGACATCCTCGAGGTGAAGGCCGCGGTGTTCGGCGCGCGAGCGGCCTTCAAGTCGACAGGTCGGATGCTCCCGATCCACACCTCGGTGTCGCTGTTGCCAAACGGCGGCAAGATGCTGCTCGGCACGGACATCTCCTCGGTGCTCGCGACACTCGAAGCGCTGAAGGTCGACATCATCGGCCTGAACTGCTCGACCGGTCCCGAGGACATGCGTGACGCGATCCGTTTCCTCGGCGAGTTCTCGCCGCTGCCGGTTGCGTGCATCCCGAACGCCGGCCTGCCGATCCAGGGACCGAACGGCGAGACGATATTTCCGATGACGCCCGAGCCGCTCGCGGAGCTGCTCGGCGAGTTCGTGGAGCGCTACGGCGTCGGCGTGGTCGGCGGCTGCTGCGGTACGACGCCGGTACACATCGCGGCGCTTGCTGAACGCCTCGGTCGGCCGGCGGTAGCGCCGCGACCGGCCCCGCGACCTGCACACGTGTCGTCGATGATCGCCGCGACGCCGCTCGCGCAGCTGCCCGCGCCGACGATCGTCGGCGAACGCGTCAACTCGCAGGGGTCGCGGCGCGCCAAGGAGTTGCTGCTCACCGACGACTACGACGGGCTCGTGCAGATCGCCGAGAACCAGGTTGAGGGCGGCGCGCACATTCTCGATCTGTGCGTTGCGCTCACCGAGCGGCAGGACGAGGCCGAGCAGATGCGACTACTCGCCAAGAAGATCTCGCTGGCGCTGCCCGCGCCGCTGCAGATCGACTCGACGGAGCCGGACGTGATGCGTGCGGCACTCGAGCAGATTCCGGGCCGGGCGATCGTCAACTCCGTCAATCTCGAAGCCGGCCGGGCGAAGCTCGACACGGTCGTTCCGCTGTGCCTCGAGCACGGCGCCGCGCTGATCGCCCTGACGATCGATGAGGAGTCGATGGCGAAGACCGCGGGGCGCAAGGTGGACGTTGCGAAGCGGATCTACGGCTATGTCGTCGACGAGCACGGAATGAGCCCGGAGGTCCTGATCTTCGACGCACTCACGTTCACGCTGGCGACCGGCTCCGACGAGTTCAAGACGTCGGCGATCGAGACGATCGACGGCATCCGCGAGATCAAGGCGGCACTGCCGGGCGTCAAGACCTCGCTCGGCGTCTCGAACGTGTCGTTCGGCTTCGGCAAGACCGCGCGCGCCGTACTCAACTCGGTGTTCCTGCACCACTGCGTCGCCGCCGGGCTCGACCTCGCGATGGTCCATCCGGCCGACATCACTCCGTATTCCGAGATCAGTGAGCTGGAGCGCGAGCTGGCCGACGACCTCGTCTTCAACCGGCGCGAGGACGCGACGCAGCGGTTCATCGAGCACTTCGAAGAGCGTGGCGAGAGCGACACGGTCGAGGTCGCTGACCCGACCGCCGGGATGGAGCCCGAGGAGGCATTGCACTTTCACATCCTGCGCCGGCGCAAGGACGGTGTCGAGGAGTGGATTGATCGCAGCGTCGAGAAGATCGGCGCGGTACCGACGCTCAACGAGGTGCTGCTGCCGGCGATGAAGGAGGTCGGCGACAAGTTCGGGGCCGGCGAGTTGATCCTTCCGTTCGTGTTGCAGTCGGCCGAGGTGATGAAGCGGGCGGTGAGCCGCCTCGAGCTCTACCTCGACCGCATCGAGGGCTACACGAAAGGCACCGTCGTCGTCGCGACGGTCTTTGGCGACGTACACGACATCGGCAAGTCGCTCGTCAACACGATCCTCACCAACAACGGCTACACGGTGGTCGACCTCGGCAAGCAGGTGCCGATCAGCGCGATCCTCGACGCTGCGCAGGAGCACAACGCAACGGCGATCGGCCTCTCGGCACTGCTCGTCTCGACGTCGAAGCAGATGCCGCTCTGTGTCGCCGAGTTGCACGAGCGGGGTCTCGAGTACCCGGTGCTGGTGGGTGGCGCCGCGATCAACCGCGACTTCGGGCTGCGGATTCTGTACCCGAAGGGCGGGGACTCGGACGAGATATATGGGCCTGGCGTGTTCTACTGCAAGGACGCGTTCGAGGGACTTGCGCGGATGGACGAGCTCACAGACGACGGGGCGCGCGCCGAGCTAGTCGCGCGCACGCGCGCTGCCGCCCTCGCGCTGCGCTCGCGCAAGCCCGCGCCGCCCGAACTGCCTACCGACGACACGAGTGCCCGCTCGGCCGCCGCGGTCGACGTCCGCGTGCCGAAGCCGCCGTTCTGGGGTGCCCGCGAGGTGCCGATCGATCTCGCCGACATCTTTCCTCACCTCGACACGCACGTCCTCTTCAAACTTCACTGGGGTGGGCGCGGCGTCAAGGGCGAGGCCTGGCGCGAGCTGGTCGAGGAGAACTTCCAGCCGCGCCTCGAGCGGATGTGGCGTGAGCAGGACTATCTGCATCCGCGCGCTCTGCTCGGCTACTTCCCGTGCTACGCCGAGGGCAACGAGCTCGTCGTGCTCGATCCCGACGACCGTGAAACGGTGCGCGAGCGGCTCGTCTTCCCCCGCCAGCCAGGACACGACCGTATCTGCCTCGCCGACTACTTCCGCCCGCGCGAGTCCGGCGAGCTCGATGTCGTTGCACTGCAGGCGGTGACGGTCGGTGATGCGGTGACCGAGCTGATCACGCAACTCGAAAAGGAGGGTGAGTTCGCCGAGCAGCTGTTCACGCACGGCCTCGGAGTTCAGGCTGCGGAGGGGACCGCCGAATGGCTCCACGCTCGCGTGCGTCACGACCTCGGGCTGACGCCGACGCAAGGGCGCCGCTATTCGTGGGGCTATCCGGCTTGCCCTGACCAGTCTGAGCACGAGAAGGTCTTCCGCCTCCTCGATGCCCCGCGGATCGGCCTGCGACTCTCGAGCGGCTGGGCACTCGAGCCGGAACAGTCGACGCTTGCGATCGTCGCCCACCATCCGCAGGCTGTCTACTTCGGCATGAAGTCGGGCTTCCTGCCGAAGGGAACCGCGCCGCCGGATGAGGTGATCGCAGGCTCCGCGCGCGACCCGACGAGCAAGGCTCCCGCAGACGCACTGGAGTCAGACGACCCGGACGTCGCGGCGGCCGCCGCGCCGGCCTCGAGCGCTGATCAGCGCACAGCCTGAGCCGCGAGCAGCGCCAGCTTTTCCGCGCGCGGCAGCTGCTTGATCCGCGCCTCCTCGCGCCGCGCGCTCGAGTTGTCCTGCATCGGCATCGCGGACAGCAGCTCGATCGGGAGTCGGGAGCGCGTGTAGCGGCCGCCGCGACCCGCCGCGTGAGCTGCGATCCGCCGTTCGATGTCGACTGTCCAGCCCGTGTAGAGCGAGCCGTCCGCACAGCGCAGCACGTAAACCCACGCCGCAGCGCCGGCGGCGGCCTCAGGCTTCGGCGGCACCGCGTTGCACGAGCTGCTGCGACTCGGACACGACCAGCCGGACGGGGGCCGCGTGCATGGTGCGCAGGCGAACGTCGCGCCATGACATTCCCTCGCGTAGCAGCGCCGGCAACCCCATCACGACCGCAGTGGTGATTTCAACGGCCTGAAGGATGATGCCGTAGGCGATCGCGTCGGCGACCGGTACATGGAAGCCGCCGGAGAGAACGGCGACACAGGCCGCCTGGAAGACACCGATGTTCGACGGTGCCGCCGGGAGAACCGCGGTGACGTTCACGGCAAAGAGCACGCCGGCCGCAGCAGCGAGACCGGCGCGGCCACTCAGCCCGAGCGCCAGCAGCAGGACGTAGCATGAGGCGCACTGCAGCGCCCAAGCGCCGAGCTGAGCGCTAACAGCGACGCCAGCGAGACGCGGCTCGCGGAACACACGCATCCCGGTGCGGACGCGCAATGCCGTCGCGTGCATGCGCGCCAGCAGCGCCGCGCGACGGTCCGAGCGCGATCGCGCTCCCGGCCGGCGGATGAGCAGCGGCACGATCACGATCGCGGCCACGAGTGCCGCCGGCGCGATCGCCACGGCTATCAACGCGCTGTGATGACCGTTGAAGATGTCGGCGCTCGAAAACATCACCGTGCCGAGGACCGCGAGCGCAAGGAGGTTGAGGAGCGTCTGCGAGACGATCGTACCGAGGACCACGGGCAGCGTCTCGACCGGGCGTCCGATGCGTCGCGCGACGATCAGCGAGCGCGAGGGCTCGCCGAGGCGCGCCGGCAGGGTCGCACTCATCAGCACACCGATGAAAGTGCCCTGCATCGCATCCGAGCGCCTGACGCGCGAATGCGGGAGCGCGGCACGGAGGATCGCGTGCCAGGCGATGCCGCGCGCGGCCATCGCGGCGCACATGAGGGCGAGGCCGAGTATCACCCACGAAGGCTGCGAGGTGACGAGGCTGCTGACGATCTTCCCGGGCCCGATCTGGCGAACGGCGAAGAAGGCGGCGAGCATGCCGGCCAAGGCAACTGAGACGATCACGGCGCGGCGCCCGACCGTCCGCAGGGGCGCTCGTGACGCGGTGCGCGCAGGCTCGATGGACGCAAGCCGACGACCGACGAGCGTGGCGTGCTGGGCCGGGTCGGCCGCACGCAGACCGATCCGCGCCTGTGTGCGCCCGACAGCGCCCTCGGGGAGCGGCATCGCGACCGCGTCCTCGTAGGCCGCGAGCACCTGCTCGGTGACGAGCGGCCATGCGAAGCGGGCCGCAGCCGCGGCGGCGGCCGACGACATCGCAGTACGACGCGGCACGTCGTAGGCGAGGTCCAGCAGCGTGGTCGCGAGTGCCGCAGCATCGCCCGGCTCGACGAGGACGCCGTCGACTCCGTCGTTCACGACGCCCGCATAGCCGGGGATGTTCGAAGCGACGACGGGCGTCCCGGCGGCGAACGCCTCTGTCAGCACCATGCCGAAGCTCTCGCCACCAAGCGACGGCGCGAGCAGCAGGTCCGCGCCACGCAGGACCTCCTCCTTGGCCGCGTCCGAGAGCTTTCCGTGCGCAGTGACTCCGGCCGGGTCGAGCAGCCAGTGGGCGAGCTCGCCGCGCTCGACGCCAACGATGTCGAGCGTCACGGGAATGTGCTCGCGGAGCGCCTCAAAGGCAGACAGCGCGACCGGCAGGCCCTTGCGCTCGACCGCTTGGCCGACGAACACGAGACGCAGCGGCCGCTCGCCACTCGGAGCCACAGCAGCCGAGCGCTCGAGCGAGTCGGGCACCTCGACGCCATTGGGTATCACGCGATATTCACCGCCGAAGAAGCGTCGGCCGGTCCAGGCGGCAGCCTCGGAGACGGCGATCCGCACGGCGAGCCGGTTCATCCGACGACTCGCACCAGCGAGGTTGCCGAAGCCATTCGTCAGTCGGTTCGTCGAATAGCAGTGGAAGGTACCGACGAGCGGTTGACGGCAGGAGCAGAGGACGTCCCAGCTGATCACCGGGGCGATCGGTTCGTGAACGTGCACGACGTCGTAGCAGCCGCGCGCGAGCTCTCCGCGAACCGCCCAGACAGCGGACGGCGCGATCGCGAGGTTGGACACAGCACCGTTGGCGGGGAAGCCGACCGTCCGCCCGATGGCGACCACGTTTTCGTCGAGTTGACGCGCCTGCGGAATGGCGCCCCGATGCAGACGCGCGCTGAGCGCGTCCTGCGGGTCGAACGGCGTGATGATGCTCGCAGTGTGCCCGGCGGCGCGCAGGTGAACCGCGAGCGCCTCGATGTGGCGCGTCACACCACCGGGATAGCTCCACGAGTATGGCGAGACCAGCGCGATGCGCACCCGGCGAATCCTACCGAGGGCGCTGGTCGAGCGGGGGTTGGCCCGACGCGCCGGGGCGGCCCAAAGGCCCGCGTATAATCGCCCTCCCAGGAGAACCTCGTCAGGATCGCCATGCCGGCTCGCCACTTCGTCAAGTACACGTTCCTCAAGCTCGACCCCCAGTGGCGCAGACTTGACGCCGATTTGCGGGCCGAGCACAAGCGGGAGTTCATCGCCGCCTGCGAGGACTTCGCCGCCGACCACCTGCTGCGCTCGTTCTCGACAGTAGGCACGCGCGGTGACACCGACCTGCTGCTGCTCTCGCAGTCGATCAACCTCGAGCGGATCCACGAGTTCCACGTCGTGCTCGCCCAGACCGGGCTGATGAAGTGGGCGAACATCCCGTATTCGTATCTCGCGATGACGAAGCCTTCGGAATACTCTGAGGAATCCCGCCTCGAGGTGCGGCCGGGCCACTCGAAATACCTCTTCGTCTATCCGTTCGTGAAGACACGGGATTGGTACGTGCTCGCGGCCGACGAGCGCTACAGGGTCATGCAGGAACACATCAGGATCGGCCGCGAGTACCCGCAGATCGACCTCAACACCTCCTACTCGTTTGGGCTCGACGATCAGGAGTTCGTGGTGGCGTTCGAGACCGACGAGCCGGGCGACTTCCTTGACCTAGTCCAGCGCCTGCGGACGACGGAGTCGTCGTTGTACACGAAGCGCGACACCCCGACCTTCAGCTGCATCGCGATGTCGGTACCACGCACGCTCGCCGCACTCGACGGCGAGGCTGTCGGCGCCGAGGCGCTCACTTCACTGGCATGACCGAGGTGGACACGGGCGACGCCCGGGTCCGTGTCGCGATCATCGGCTCCGGTCCCGCCGGCAGCTACGCGGCCGGTCAGCTGCTCAGCCACAGCGCGGCGGAGTTGCACGTGGACCTGTTCGAGCGGCTACCGACACCGTGGGGACTCGTCCGGGCCGGGGTCGCCCCGGACCACCCGAAGATCAAATCTGTGACGCGGGTTTACGAGCGGACCGCCGAGCATGCGCGGCTGCGCTACTACGGCAACGTCGAGTTCGGCCGCGACCTGACGCTCGCGGACCTACGCGCGCACTACAACGCGATCATCTACGCCGTCGGGACGCCGGTTGACCGCGAGCTCGGCATTCCGGGCGAGGACCTCGCGCGAAGCTACGCCGCGACGGACTTCGTTGGCTGGTACAACGGTCACCCCGACTTCAGCGATCACGAGTTCGACCTGCGCGGCAAGCGAGCGGTCGTGATCGGTGCCGGGAACGTCGCGCTCGACGTGGCTCGGATGCTCGTTCTCAGCCACCACGAGCTCGCGAGAACGGACGTCGCCGACCACGCACTCGACGCTCTGGCGCAGAGCAAGATCTCGGACGTACTCGTGATCGCGCGGCGCGGACCGGCGCAGGCGGCGTTCACCAACCCGGAGCTGCTCGAGCTGAGCGAGCTGAGCGCGGCCGATGTGATAGTCGACCCTGACGAGCTCGCAATGGCAGGCGGCACCGGCGACGCGGAGGCCGATACGAAGGCGAGGCGGAACGTCGAGATCCTGCGTGAGTACGCAGTGCGCCCGCAGGAGGGCAAGCCGCGGCGGGTCACGCTGCGCTTCATGCTCTCGCCAATCGCGATCGAAGGTCACGATGGCGTCGAGCGCGTCGTGCTCGCGCGCAACGAACTGGTGAGCGAGCCGGATGGAAGCCTGCGCGCGCAGACGACCGAGACGCAGATCGTGGTGGAGACGCACGCCGTCTTCCGCGCCATCGGTTACCGCGGCAGCCCGCTGGCCGACGTGCCATTCGACGAGCGTCGAGGCGTGATCGCGAACACAGGCGGCCGCGTCGTCGCGCCGGAGGGGGTGCGACATGGGGAATACGTCGTCGGCTGGGCCAAGCGCGGCCCGAGCGGAGTAATCGGCACCAACAAGAAGGACGCCAACGATACGGTCGCGCGCTTGCTCGAGGACTTCGGCGGCGGTCGCCTGCTCGCACCGTCACCGATCAGCGACGCAGCGCTCGACCAGTTCATCCGCGAGCGGGCGCCGAACGTGGTCGACTACGCCGGCTGGGCGCGAATCGACCTGCACGAACGCGAGCGCGGTGCCTCGCAAGGCCGGCCGCGGATCAAGCTGACGCGCGTGCAGGAGATGCTCGCGGCGGCGAAGCGCAGGTGAGTGTGGACGCTGCGAGCACCCACCTGCGCAGCGCCGATCCGGTGCTCGCGGGCCTGATCGAGCGCCTCAGTGCGGATGTCGCGTCACTGGACGACCGGCGCGATCGCAGACCGCGCGACCACTACGCCGGGCTCGTACGGACGATCGTCGGCCAGCAGCTCTCGACGCGCGTTGCCCAGGCCATATGGCTGCGACTGCTCGATTACTTCGACGGCGAGCTGCCAACGCCGCAGGCGATCCTCGTTGCCGACCCCGAGAAGCTGCGCGCTGCTGCCGGACTGTCGCGGGCCAAGGTCACCTACCTGCGTTCATTGGCCGAGCACGTCACCTCGGGGTCGCTCGAGCTGGAGCGGCTCGAGACGCTCGACGATGAGACGGTGATGGCAGAGCTCGTCGCGGTGAAAGGTCTCGGCGAGTGGAGCGCTCAGATGTTCCTGATGTTCCAGCTTGGCCGAGGCGATGTGCTCGCGCCCGGCGACCTGGGGATCCGCAAGGCCGTTCAGGTCGTCTACGGCCTCGGCGAACTGCCCAAACCGAGTGCTGTAACGACGCTCGCCGAGCCGTGGCGTCCGTACCGCACTACCGCCTGCCTCTTCCTCTGGGCGGCGATCGACGCACCGCCGCAGTAATCCAGCCACGCCGGCTAGACCGGCGAACAGGACTCCTGGTCGGCAACGCGGAACGAGGAGCCGCAGCCGCAGGCTGCGACGACATTCGGGTTCTCGACCTGGAAGCCGGCGCCGGTGAGGGCGTCGACGTAGTCGATCTGCGAGCCGTCGACGTATTCGAGCGCCTGCGGATCGACCAGCAGCTTCAGGCCGTGATCCTCGAAGATCGAGTCGTCCTCGCGGGGCTCGTCAAAGGCGAGTTGATACTGGAAGCCCGAGCAGCCACCGCCGCGAACGCCGACGCGCAGGCCCGCGGCCGCCACGTCGGTGCCCTGGGCCTCGAGGAATTCCCGCACCTTCTCGGCGCCCTTGTCGGTGATCGTAACCATCGCTTTCCAAAGTATAGCGAGCAGGCAGAAGGGTTTGGTCGTCTAATCTCTCGTATAGGAATGCCTGACGCGACGGACATAAAGCTGCGCATCGAGGCTGCGATCCCTGGGGCTCGCGCCGAAGTCGAGGACTGGACGGGCGGCGGTGACCACTTCCGCGCCACGGTTACGGCTCCAGCCTTCGCCGGTCTGTCGCGGATCGAACAGCACCGCCTCGTGTACGGGGTATTCGGAGGCGAGATCGGCGGGCCGATCCACGCCCTGTCACTGACGACGATCAGCGAGTGAGGAACCGATGAGCCAACAACAGGAGAACCCAATCCGCGAAGCGATCTCGAGCGCGATCGCCGACAACGAGGTGATCCTCTTCATGAAGGGGACGCCCGAAGCGCCGGCCTGCGGGTTCTCGGCGCGGACGGTCGGCGCCTTGCAATCGCTCGGCGTTCCGTTCGCCGCAGTCGACGTTCTGCCAGACCCACGGATCCGCCAGGAGCTGTCGGCGCTGTCGAGGTGGCCGACGATCCCGCAGTTGTTCGCCCGGGGCGAGCTGATCGGTGGTTGCGACATCGTCACCGAGATGTACGAGACCGGCGAGCTCGCTGAGGTGCTCGGTGCCGGCGCG
>JBEKBL010000021.1:0-13608 GCA_050015415.1 Solirubrobacteraceae bacterium | reverse complement strand
AAGCTCCCGGCATCACGATGGCGCGTCATACCGTGAATGGTCCCTGCACGTTCGTCCGACGTGAGGGGCAGTTCGTCACCCGCTAACCATCTCGCAGCAGGCCCTCGACGCTACGCCACAGCTACCCTGTTGGCGACTGCGTCTCCCGCAGACCGGAAGCGGTGCGTGTACAGCGAGCCGTCACCGTCAGCGTGGCCGTTCCGCGTCTGGTCGCCTCAAATCACCCATCGCAGATGCCCGGCGAGCTGGGAGCACGCGGGCGACAGGTCAGGTGTTGCGCGCCACGATCACATCGGGCGCGCTGAGGCGCGCGCCGACGTGCCGGGCTTGCTTCGCGTGGCGCAGGCCGCTCAGAAGGTGGTCGCCGCAGGCCCAGGCGGCGAAAGAAAGCGCGCCGACGATGCCTGTGACTGTGAGCAGAAGACCGCCTGCGGTGGTGGCGGCGACGCCGTGGGCGCCGAGAATCAGCACAGCTGCCGCCGCGCCGACGCTTGGACCAATCGGCAGCGGGCTGAGGCTCACCGTGACTATCAGCACAGCGATCGCATCGAAGACGGTGGCGTCGACCCCGACGGCGCGCAGGATCAGCCAGTTGCGCGCGATCTGCGCGATGACCTCGACGATGACGAGCACGATGAGACGGCCGCGCCCCTGGAGGTCTCGCAACGCTGCGAGACCGAGCCAGAGCCCGGAACGGCGACGACGAGCGACGCCGCGGAGGCCGAACATCGCAGCACACATCACCGCGATTGGAACGATTGGGAGCCACAGCGGCAGACGTAGCGGCCCGACCAACGTGAACATGAAGAGCGCCGCGAGGGTCGCCTCTACGGCGACAATCGGAACCTCTGCAGCCATCATCGCTGGGACGCGAGGGCAGGTCTCGGGCGCCGTGCGACGTAACGCTCCGATTCGCGCGGCCACACCCAGCTGTGCGCTGATCACGCTCGCGAGCGAGCCCACGCCGGCCGCGCGAAAGACTACGCGGCGCGGCATGGTGCCGCCCGCAGCGACCACGCAGCCGTTCCAGGCCTCGCTACGAGTCACGAGCGAGGCCAGGTGCAGCAATGCGGCGAGCGACAGCACCCAGATCGGCGCAGCGAGGAGCGCGGCGCCGAACTGCGAGCCGCGACCTGCGAGCACGAACGCGAGCAAGCCGACGGTGGCGAGCGTTCCAAGCACCGTCAACAGGACACGTCGCCGTGCCGTTGAGCGCGACGCGACGATGCAGCCACTTTGCGGCGGCAGCGCTTCTCTAAACACCGACAGCGGCAGCGGGGATCGGACGATCCCCTTTCCTGGCCGCGCGCATAGCCGGTCCGACCAACGCGCTTCCATCGCGTAGCCTCAGGGTACTCGTCGCAGAGGCGACCGCGCGCCACTGGCTCCTGGAATTGCATGAGGGCGTGCGGCGAGCCCCACTCGCGCAGGATCTTCTGGGCGCCCGCCGACTGCCGGCGACTCAACGGCGAGCGAGTGCGCGCCGGGGCGCGTCCTTCGAGCTCGCGCGCGGCGCGGGGAGGGTCGCGCGCGAGCTGGCTCGCGGCCTCCCACGCTTCCACTCCCGGCGGATCTGGCCGGCGGAGCGCTCGGAGTCGGCGCCGCGGCGGACTGTTCGCCTTGTGCAGCGGTGCTCATGCGCTCGCGGCACGCTCCGAGTCACGCTGAGAAATGACCTGCAAAGCGGCGCATTTCGAAATCGAACCCGGTAGGCTTCCACGTTCGATGGCCGAAAGCTCGGTGCTCATAACACGCGGACGACGCTCGCGGATCGGCGTGCTGGCGACGTGTGCACTACTTGCCGTGTTCGCGACAACCGCAACCGCGAGCAGCGCCACAAAGCGGAAGCACCACGCAAGTCACGGTCCTTCGGGGGTCGCGATGCCGGTCGGCAACCAAACCGGTTGGAAACAGGTCCTTGCAGACAACTTCAACGGTACGGAGCTCGATTCGAAGTGGCAGAAGTACAACGGCGTCGTCGGCGGCAACCTGGGTGGATGGTGGTCAAGGTCGCACGCGGTCGTGCGCGGCAGCGAACTCATACTCAAGACCTACAGCGATCCGCCCAACTGCACCGATGCCGCCATCTGCCCGCTGTTCAACAACGAGGTCAGCGGCGGCGTCAAGTCAAAGCTCGCGTTGACCTACGGCAAGGTTCTCGTTCGTGTAAAGACGACGCCGGTTGCCGACGATACCTTTCTCGCCCTGCTGTATCCCACGAGTGACATCGCGCCGCCGGAGACCGATTTCATCGTCGACGGCGGGCCAATGAACCTCACGACGATCGGCGCGTTGCTGAAATTCGGCACGCCGGTGACCGCTCTGGCGGATAGCGTAACCGCGAACGCCGCGCAATGGCACACCCTTGGCTTGGTGTGGAGCCCCGGTGAAGTTCAGTACACGATCGATGGCAATGTGTGGGCGACCGAGTCGAACCCCAACGTCTCCACGGTGCCGATGAACATCGTTCTGCAGTCGCAGACCGCCTGCGAGGCGGTACCGGGTCAGACCTGCACCGTACCCTGGACGGCGACCGAGCCAAACGTCGACGTCGACTGGGTCGTCGCGTACACGCGCAAGTGACTTTCGCTCGCGCGTCTTGACGCGCGAGCGCCGACGCCCGGCCTCCCGCCAAAGTGCAGGCTGCCGACCCTCGGCGGAGTGGAGACGCCAGCTCAGGCGGCGAAGCGCTGCGCGGCACGCGCGCGCGCCTTGGCGGCCTCGGCCTCGCGATCCTTTGGCGGGGCTGCAGTCACGAGCGAGTCCAGCAGCCGCGTCGATGCTGCCGCTACAGCGTCAACGGCGCGCTCGAACGCCTCGGCGTTCGAGCGCGAGGGCTTGGCGAAGCCGCTGATCTTTCGAACGTACTGCAGCGCTGCCGCACGGACCTCGTCGTCGCCCGCAGGCGGCTCGAAGTTGTGGAGCGTGCGAATGTTTCGGCACATGCGCCGATCGTAGCGAGGATCGGCTCGGGGCGGGCGCGATCGGGCAAACGGACTTGGTTAGGCAGCGCCGCGCCGTCCGTCCCACGACGCCTCAACCGGCGAGCGGCTTTATCCGAGCAGCTTTTGAACAGCATCGCGGCGGTAGTCGAAGATGCGAGCGAGGTCGCGGCGCACGAGCGGCAGTCCACCAAGCTCGCCGAGCACGCCAAGCGGCAGTTCGTAGCGAACGCTGTCGCTCACCTTGGTACCTCCCGGCGTCGCCTCGAACTCGTGCGTGTGGAGCCAGATCTTGTACGGGCCCTTGAGCTGGCGATCGACAAACCGTCGACCGTGCTCCCATTCCTCGATTCGCGAGATCCAACGGATCGGGACGCCGTGGACGCGCAGGCGATACTCCAGCAGAGTGCCCGTCGCCATCTCGATTGGCTCGGGCGTGATCATCTCGAAGCGCATCGCCGACGGCGTCAGCAGCGCCAAGTTGCCCGCGCTCGAGAAGAACTCGAACACCTCGTCGAGCGGTCGTGCGACGAGCTGCTCCCGGTGGAGCTTGTGCAAGCTCATCGAGCTGCGCTACGCAGATGGACGCCCACGACGATGACGACAACGTACCGCCCGCGGTCCGCCGGCGCCACGCGAGCGACCCTGGACGGGCGTATGCTGGGGGCATGAACGACGCAGACGTCGCCGGGCACATCGAAGCTCTCGTTGCAGAGGAGCATCGCCTCCTGGACTCGGCCTCCGGCGCGGCAGCGAGAACGGACCAGCACGAGCGCCTCGAGCAGGTTCGGGTTGAGCTCGACCGCTACTGGGACCTGCTGCGCCAGCGTCGCGCGCGCGAGGAATTCGGCCTTGACCCTGACTGGGTCGGGCTGCGCGACGAGCAGACCGTCGAGCGCTTCGAGCAGTAGCTGACCCGGTCCGCCGCGCCGCTCTCGGGCTGCGAGCGCTGCCGGCGGGAGCGGGTCACGCCGGCGCTGGCACTGCCGGCGCGTGCAACTGCGGTACCTCGCCCCACAGCCGCTCGAGCCCGTAGAACTCCCGCATCTCGGGTACGAACACGTGCACGACCACGTCGAGATAGTCCATCAGAACCCAGCGGGCCTGTATTAGGCCTTCGACACGACGCGGCCCGACGCCGTCTGCGTCCTTCAGCCCATAACGGATTCCGTCGCAGATCGCCTTGACATGCCGGTCGCTGGTCCCGGAACAGATCACGAAGTAGTCGGTGTAGTCGACCACACCGCGTAGGTCGAGCTCGACGATGTCGAACGCTTTCTTGTCGGCCGCCAAGTCGGCGAGCGCTTCAACGAGCTGCTCGGATGTCACGTGTAGAGCCTCCGCTCTTTGATGTAGTTGCTGACAGGGTCCGGGACCAGATAGGTGATCGGTTGACCGGAGCGCACGCGCTGGCGCAAAGCGGCCGAGGAGATATCCATGCGCGGGACGTCGATGTAGCTGACGGTCTCGGCGCCGCGCAACCCGGCGAGCCGCTCACGAACCTCCTCGCGCCGAGCTCCGGCTCGCTCGGCAACCGCAACGCTCGCCAGCTCAAGGATCGCGTCCGGCTCGCGCCACGCCGGGAGCGACCAAGCCATGTCGCCTCCGACGATGAACGTCAGGTCGTCACCTGGCTGGCTCGCATGGATCTGCCTAAGCGTATCGACCGTGTACGACGGGCCGCCGCCTTGCGCCTCCAGCTCGGAGACCCTGAGCCATTCTTCGTGGCCGCGCGCGGCCAGGCGGCACATTGCGAGACGGTGCTCGATCCCCGGATCCTCGGTCATCGGCTTGTGCGGCGGAACACCCGCGGGCACCAGGAGCACCTCGTCAAGCGCCAGCTGCCAGCGGGCTTCGCTCGCGCAGACCAGGTGGGCGACGTGCGGCGGGTTGAACGTCCCCCCCAAGATCCCGATTGCCGCCACGGCTTCAGCTGCGAACCTGGCCGTCGCCCTCGATCACGTACTTGAAGGTGCACAGCTCGCGTAGGCCGATCGGACCGCGCGCGTGCAGCTTCTGGGTTGAGTTGCCGATCTCCGCGCCCATGCCGAACTCGCCGCCGTCGGTGAACCGAGTCGATGCGTTGACGTACACGCAGGCAGCATCGACGGCGTGCTGGAAGCGCCGCGCAGCGTCACGGTCGCTTGTAACTATGGCCTCGGAATGACCGGTGCCGTGGGTGGCGATGTGCTCGATCGCGCTGTCCAGGGAGTCGACCACGGCGACAGCGAGAATCAGCGACAGGTATTCCGTGTCCCAGTCGGAAGGGTTCGCCGCCCGGATCGGAAACTGGCCTGCGAGCTCGCAGGCGCGCGTGTCGCCACGCAGCTCGACGCCGGACTCCACCAGTTCCCGGGCAACTTGCGGCAGGAAATCGGCGGCCACGTCGCGGTGAACGAGGAGCGTCTCGGCCGCGTTGCACACGCCAGGCCGCTGCACCTTGGCATTGACTACGAGGCGCCCCGCCAGGTCGAGATCGGCGGATGCGTCAACGTAGACGTGACAGTTACCCGAAGCGGCGTAGATCACGGGTACCGTCGCGTGCTCGGCGAGCGCTGACTTGAGCTGCTCCCCGCCGCGCGGGATCAGGAGATCGACAGACCCTGTCTGGGTCGCGAGCTCGCGAAGCTCTTCGCGATCACCGCCTCGAATGATCGAGATCGCCCCCTCCGGAACCCCCGCCGCTTCAGCTGCCTCGCCCGCAAGCCGCGCGAGCAACGCGTTGGAATGAGCGGCGCTCGAGGATCCCCTGAGGACCGTCGCGTTGCCGGACTTGAGGCACAGCGCCGCGGCATCGATCGTCACGTTCGGCCGCGCCTCGTAGACGACCGCCACAACCCCGAGTGGCACCCGCAGCTTACGAATCTCGAGACCGTTCGGGCGGCGAAACCCGTCGATGACCTCGCCAACGGGGTCTGGCAGTGAAGCGATCGTCCTCACGCCGGTGGCCATCGCCGCGACGCGGCGCTGATCGAGGGCCAACCTGTCGAGCAGCGCCTCGCCGAGCCCCGCCTCGCGCCCGGACTCCAGGTCGAGCGCGTTCGCCTCGAGGATGTCCGCGACGCGGTCCTCGAGCGCCTCAGCGATCGCCTGAAGCGCCGCATCCTTCGTCTGGGTGTCGAGCAGCGCGAGCGCTCGCGACGCCCGCTTGGCAACTGCGCAGATCTCACTGACCGTCTCGGTGCTGACCGCCATGCTGACTAACAGGTTACGGCTCGCCGGCCATGGCGTGGTCGCCGCTCAGCGGTTTCGATCCGGTGCTAGTCGAGGACCAGGTAATCGCGATGGACCGCCTCCTCCGCAGCTCGCGGGAGCAGCTCGCCCACCCCCTGGGACTTCAGCCCCTTGACGCGCTGCAACTCGACGGCAGAGTAGCTCGAGATCCCCTTTCCGAGCACGCCACCGCGATCGGCTACGTCGACCGCGTCACCCGCCTCGAAGTCGCCACTGACCTCGACGATACCGACCGGTAGGAGGCTCGTTCCATCCTCACGGAGCGCGCGGGCGGCGCCGGCATCAATCACTATCGTGCCGCGACTCGGCTTCGCGTACTTGAGCCAGAGCTTGAAGCTCGAGTAGCGCGTATCGCGCGGCGCAAAGCGCGTACCCTCGCGTTCGCCGGCGAGCACCCGAGCCAGCACGCCGTCACGGGCGCCGCTGCAAATCGTCGTCTCGATCCCAGCCGCAGTCGCCATGTCGGCCGCTGTCACCTTCGAGCGCATGCCACCAGAACCGTGTGCCGATGTGCTCTGCGTGATCTCGAACTGCTCGAGCGTGGCGAAGTCCACCACGTCGCGGATCAGCTGCGCACCGGCAACTCGTCGGGGATCGCCGCTGTATAGCCCCTCGGTGTTGGTCAGCAGGACGAGCCGCTGCGCTCCGACGAGGATCGCCACCTGCGCCGCGAGGAAGTCGTTGTCGCCAAAGGAGATCTCGTCGGTCGCTGTCGTGTCGTTCTCGTTGATCACGGGCACGACCTTCCATTCGAGCAGCTTGCCGATCGTCTGGCGGGCGTTCAGATAGTTCGTGCGAGCGCTCAAGTCGAAGAAGGTCAACAGCACCTGCGCGGCCGTGACGCCGTGGCGGCGAAGAAGCTCGTCGTAGACGGGGTGCAGCCGCCCCTGGCCCACGGCGCTCGCCGCCTGCAGCTCTGCGACGGACTCCGGCCGCCCGGCGAGCGCGAGAGCGCTCACGCCAGCGGCGATCGCTCCGCTGGTGACGATTAGGAGCTCGTCACCCGTAGCGTGGCGCTCCGCCACCGCAGCGCAGACCTGCGCCAGTACATCCGTGCGCAGCGTCCCGTCATCGCGGGCGACGATCGCGGAACCGAGCTTGATCACGCTGCGAGCCATCGCGGCGCAGCTTACGGGCGAATGTCCCGCAACCGCCGCCCGGCCTCAGGGGTCGAGGTCGAACGGCACCCCGGCGATCTCGACCTCATCGCCAGCTTCAAAGCCCTGCGCCTCAAGCGCGCGAATCACGCCGATCTGGCGCAGCCGCGCCTCGACGTGCGCGAGCGCCTCCTCGTTGTCGAGGTCGTGGCGCGCGAGCAGGCGGTCGATCCCTTCGCCGAGGACGCGAAACGTGCGCGCGCCGTCCCGCTCTACGCGGAAGCCCCGTCCATGTGCAGGCCTGAACGTCACGTGCTCGGCCAGCTCCGGCTCGCCCGGAACCTCGTCGGGGAGCTCGAGCGGGACGGACCGCAGCAGCTGGGCGGAGAGCTCGGGCAGTCCCTCGCCGGTCACGCTGGATGTGACGAATACCGGCACATCGCCACCAAGCCGAGCACGCCAGGTGGCGGCCTGCGCCGCCGCGGTCTCCGCCGCCACGAGGTCGGACTTCGACAGCGCGAGAATCCGCGGCCTCGAGGCGAGCTGCGGATCGTGGAGCGCGAGCTCGCGCTCGATCGTGGCGTGGTTGGACACCGGATCGGAGCCGTCGAGCGGCGCGAGGTCGAGGACGTGGATGAGCAGCTGTGTTCGCTCGACATGTGCGAGAAAGTCGTGGCCGAGCCCGGCGCCTTCGCTCGCCCCCTCGATGAGGCCGGGGATGTCGGCGACGATGAGCTGCCGTTCCGCGCCCTCAAGGGTGCCGAGCACCGGCTCGAGCGTGGTGAACGGGTAGTCGGCGATCTTCGGCGTCGCGCGCGTGAGCCGGGCGAGCAGCGACGACTTGCCGGCATTCGGCAGTCCGATCAGGCCGACATCGGCCAGCAACTTGAGGCGCAGCTCGAGCCACGCCTCCTCGCCGGGAAGACCTCGCTCGGCGAAGCGCGGGGCCTGGCGCGTCGCGGTCGCGAAATGCTTGTTGCCGCGGCCGCCGGCGCCCCCTCGCGCCACGCGAAAGCGCTGCTCAGGCCGCGTCAGGTCATGGACATCGCCGGCCTCGGTCAGCACCTGGGTGCCCGGCGGCACATGGACCACCAGCTCGGCGCCATTTCGCCCGCGGCGCAGGGCACCAGACCCGTGACCGCCGCGCTGCGCACGAAAATGCTGTCGTCGGCGAAAAGCCTGTAGATCACGTAGCGCCGGATCGCACTGGACGACCACCGCCCCACCGTGTCCGCCGTCGCCGCCGTCGGGTCCGCCGCGGGGCACGTGGGCCTCGCGACGGAAGCTCAGGCAGCCGTCTCCGCCGGCGCCCGCCGCAACGAAGATCCGTGCCCGGTCATGGAGCATCGCCACATTGTCGAGGAAGCCGCCGCGGGGTGGCGCGAGCTGGGAGCCCACCGGCGCCCCGGGCTCTTACGAGCGCGACACGAGGCCCGGGCCATCAGACCTTCGCGGCGGCGGCGAACACCGCGTCGAGCGTGCGCATGATCGATACGGTCTCATCGAGCGGCAGCAAGGGGCTCTCGAGCATCCCTGCTTGCAGGCAGCGCGCGACCTCGTCCGCTTGGTGGCGTAGCCCGTGCCCCACGTGGGGGATGTCAAACCGCGTCGGCTCGCCGACACGGGGGATCAGAGTGAACGAGTTCGGTGCGTAGAAGTCGTCGCCGTCGATTTCGATACGACCCTCGGTACCGACGATCGCCCCGCGAGTCGGGCTCTTGGCGTACACGGTGCAGTTCAGAATCGCCTGCGCACCGCCGGCGTAGGAGAACAGCATCGAGGTCTGGGCGTCGACGCCGGTGAAAGCGGGCTCGCTGATTGCGAGCACCCGGTCCGGTGGACCGAGCACCATCGACGCAAAGGAGATCGTGTAGACGCCGAGGTCCAGCAGCGCCCCACCGCCCAGGGCAGGCGAGAAGAATCTGGTTTCGGCGTCTCGCTCGAACCATTGCCCGTGATCGGCGCTCACAGTGACGATCTCGCCCAGGACTCCGTCGTCAAGAAGACGCCGGACCTCTGCCATGTGCGGAAGGAAACGGGACCACATGGCCTCCATCAGGAAAAGCTTTGCCTCGCGCGCCGCAGCGACGACTTCTTCGGCCTCGGCCGCGTTCATCGTGAACGGCTTCTCGACGAGAACCGGTTTGCCGGCCCGCAAGGCAAGCAAAGCGTCATCACGGTGCATTGGGTGCGGCGTCGCGACGTACACGACGTCGACCTCCGGATCGGCCACGAGGTCCGCGTAGCTCCCATGGCGATTTGGGATGCCGAACCGATCGGCGAAGCGGTCGGCGCTGTCAACCGCTCGCGAGCCAACGGCGACCACCCGGCCGGAGTCCGTCAGCTCGAGGTCGCCGGCAAAGGCCGCGGCGATCAGGCCGGTCCCGATCAAGCCCCAACGCACTGGTTCAGTCATCCGAGCCTCCCCCCTCAGCGGAGCCCGCCAGGTCGCGGGAGCCGTACTCTATGGCCAGGAGCCTGAAAGCCGCCGGCCAGAATGCCGACATGGCACCTCGGGCGCTTGCCCGTCGTGAGATCGGGTGTGCAGCGTCAGTAGTCATACGCCGGGCGCGGCTGTCACGACCCGTTTGGAATGAGCTTCAGCACGGGAACTCCGGGTTGGGCGGGGTCGGCGTCCCCGACGCTTTGGCCGCGCGAGAGCCGGCGCCGCAACCAGCGCTCGCCATCGGCCAAGTGGATCAGGTCGGCCGCGCTCGCCTCCTCAGCGTCGCCTGCTCGTAGCGCGGTGTAGATGTCGAGATGGCGCTGCTTGGTGATCGCGACCGCATCGTGCTCGGTGATCGTCCGCCAGAGACGAGCGCGCGCCATGCCACCCGATAGGTTCTGAATCACGGAGGCGAGCGTCGCGTTCCCGGACGCGACCACGATTATTCGATGAAATTCCGTGTCGGCATCGATGAACCCCTGGTCCGTCGCGGCGTCGTCCATCTGACGGAGGCACGCCTCCAGCGCTAGGCATTCGTCGTCGGTGATGCGACTCGCAGCCATGCCTGTTGCGACGGGCTCCAGGATGCGGCGAACCTGGTGCACCTCGAGCAGGGTGTTGCCTTCGAGCAGGTCGCCGACGAAGGCCATCCCGGTCAACAGGACCTCCGCGTCGAGACTCGTGACGTAGGTTCCGTCGCCGACCCGGGTGTCGAGCACGCCCACGAGCGTTAACGCCCGCACGGCCTCACGCAGCGAGTTCCGCGAAAGACCCAGGCTCGCCGCGAGATCCTGCTCGCGAGGTAGCTTGGCGCCCGCGCTCAACTCGCCGGACATGATCAGATCCTTGATCTTCGCGATCGCCTGATCTGTAAGCGGTATTGCCATCAGCGACTCGCGTCCCGCGGCGACGGTTCGACCGGGGCCTCCAAGCTGTAGATTCGGCTCGCGTTCTCGCCGAGCAACTGGTCAGCGTGATCGGGCGCCAGACGGAGCAGTGCTGCGGCAGTCGCGCCCCACACACGGTCGTACTCCCCGTTCAGCAGCGAGTATGGCCAGTCGCTTCCGCACATCAGGCGCTCCGGGCCGAAGCACTCGAGGGCCACATCGACCGACGGCAGCAAATCCTCGAGCGTCCAATCAGGCCAGTCTACGGTCGTATTGAGGCCGGAAACCTTCGCGAGAACGTTCGGGTGCTCGGCGGCCGCCCGTAGCGCGACCGCCCAACGGTCCATGTCGGGTCGCCCGATCGGTGGTTTGCCGAGGTGATCGATCACGATGCGCAGATCGGGAAAGCGCTCAGCGAGGCTGACGACGTCGTCGAAATGGCGGGGGAAGACCACTGGAAGCTCCAGAATAAGTCCGCGTTCGCTCAGCATCGCCACACATTCGAGCACATCCGGCCGGACGATCCAATGATCGGGCTCGTTGTGAGTCAAATGCCGGACGCCGCGGAACTTGCGCCTGGCCTGCAGCTCATCCAGACGGTGGGCTGCCCGTTCGGCGTCCTCGATACAGACCCAGGCCGTAATCGCGCCGATCCAGTCGCGACGCCCTGCTTCCTCGAACAGGTAGTCGGTGTCCGAGTCGAGGCACGCGCCTTGAACGACAATCACCCGATCGACGCCGTTTCTCTCAAGCAGCGGCACAATGTCGTCCGGCCCGAACGGTCGGGCGATGCTTGCGTGCTCCTCAGTCATCCACGGCTGCGGCGTGTGCTCCTCATTCCAGAGGTGGATGTGACTGTCGACCTTCACGCCGAGTCGGCTCAGTCAAGCCCTGTGTGAGGCCCCGACAACGTCGGGTTGGTTCCAGGCTGCGCCCTGCGGGTATTCATACTCGTCGAGGGAGGCGGCGTACATTTCGATGCTGTAGCCGGGAGCGGTGGGCGCGACGTAACGGCCGTCCCGGACAACCGCAGGGTGAACGAAGTGTTCGTGGAGGTGATCGACCCATTCGACGACGCGGTTTTCGAACGTCCCGCTGACGGCGATGAAGTCGAACATTGCGAGGTGCTGGACGTACTCGCAGAGGCCAACGCCGCCCGCGTGCGGGCAAACCGGGATCCCGTACTTGGCGGCCAGAAGAATGATTGCGAGGATTTCGTTGACGCCGCCGACACGGCATGCGTCGACCTGGCAGACATCGATCGCTTCGGCCTGGAATAGCTGTTTGAAGATCACGCGGTTTTGGACGTGCTCGCCGGTCGCGACGCGAATCGGCGCGATCTCGCGACGAATCCGGGCATGGCCGAGGATGTCGTCGGGACTGGTCGGTTCTTCGATCCACCATGGGTCGTACTCGCCGAGAACGCGCATCGCCGCGATCGCTTCGTCGACGCCCCAGTACTGGTTGGCGTCCATCATCAGCATGCCGTCCGGCCCGAGCGATTCACGTATCAGTCGCGCGCGCCGCGCATCAGACGCGACGTCTTGGCCGACCTTCATCTTCACACGTGTGAAGCCGACCGCCACCGCCTCAGCGACCAGCCTGGTGATCTTCGCGTCGTCGTAGCCAAGCCAACCGGCCGACGTAGTGTAGGCGGGATAACCCGACTCGATGATCTCTGCGAGACGCTCCTCACGACCGGCGCGCATGCCGCGCAGCAATGCGAGCGCCTCACTCTCGGAGAGCGCGTCCTCGATATATCGAAAGTCGATCGCGCCCACGAGTTGCTCCGGCTCGAGGTCGACGAGCAACCGGTAGAGCGGCTTTCCCTCGACCCTCGCCCACAAGTCCCAGACCGCGTTCACGACAGCCCCAGCCGCAAGATGGATCACGCCCTTCTCAGGACCGAGCCAACGTAGCTGATCCTCGGACGTCAGGCTGCGCCAAAACCCTCGCATATCCCCCACGATCTCTTCGAGGGTGCGCCCGACGACGAGAAACGCTAACGCCCTCACAGCCGCAACCACAACCTCTGTCCCCCGACCGTTTGTAAACGTCAACCCGTAGCCCTCAGCGGCCGTGTCCGAATCCGTCCGCAACACCACATACGCACACGAATAGTCCGGCTTCTGATGCATCGCGTCCGAACCGTCCAACGACCGCGACGTCGGAAACCGTATGTCGCGCACATCAAGCGAGACGACCCTCATCTGACGCGTCCAGCAGTCGACGGTTCTGGTGAATGGGTAAGTGGGAAGCCGTTCGTGGCGGTCGCGAACGCGCGCCACGCCGCCTCAGCATCTACGGTCGAGGCGGACGCGCTAGCCGCAAGCGCTGCGACGCAACCGCGCGATCCCGCTCCACGACTATTCATCTGCCTGCCCTCTCGGTCTCGATGACGCCGCACAGAGTGCGCGGGCGTCTCCACAGCGGCGCGAGAATCCCGATCTGCCATCGGATCGTCCCCGCGTCACCGAAGGGCTGTCGAGCTGGCCGTGGGACGCCGCACAACCCCCCTTCCGTCCACCAACTTCTACATGAATGACCCGATGTTTGTCAACCTGCAGCCCCGAAACGTTGTACGATCTCGCGGCTGTCGCGGCTCGCTGGAGTCGCGTCGTCGAGTCGCGAGGAGAGGTGAGGGATGACCGAGTTCGTGGGCCTGCGTACGCGCCTGAAGCCGGGTATGGAGGACGCATACGACGCCGCTCACGCGGCCGTCTGGCCAGAGGTGCTGGCGGCGCAGCGCGAGGTCGGGATAAAGCGCTGGCTGATCTTTCGCGACGGAGTCGACATCTTCCACTCGATAGAGTGTGAGGACTACGCGTACGCCATCGGCGAACTCGCAAAACTCCCGATCAATCAGAGTTGGCAGGCGGAGATGGCACAGTACACCGAGGTCGCACACGACTATACCGGGGCAGCCTCAGACCGCCTCACGCTGATCTTCAACGCCGGATGAACACGTCTCTGCCGGCCCTAGGTCTCGGCTGCGCCCCCCT
>JBEKBL010000020.1:0-17414 GCA_050015415.1 Solirubrobacteraceae bacterium | reverse complement strand
CGGCGTCCTGCTGTGTCTGGGCGTTGAACGCCTTGCAGAACTCCATGATGTTGATGCCGTGCTGGCCGAGCGCAGGGCCGACCGGAGGCGCCGGCGAGGCGGCGCCGCCAAGGGCCTGCAGCTTGATCGTGGTGAGGACTTTCTTTGCCATTGTTAGAGCTTCTTGACCTGGTCGAAGCCGACCTCGACCGGGGTCTCGCGGCCAAAGATTGATACCAGCACCTTGAGGCGGGCCGCATCCTCGTTGATCTCCGAGATCTCGCCAGAGAAGTCCGACAGCGGTCCGGAGACGACCTTGACCGACTCGCCAATAGTGAACGTCGCACGCGGCCTGCCGGCGACGACGGCGACCTCCTTCTTGAGGATCCGGTCGACCTCCATCTGGGTGAGCGGTACCGGCTCGTTCGACGCGCCGACGAAGCCGGTCACACCGGGCGTGTCCTTGACGAGCTTGTACGAGCCTTCGTTGAGCTCCATGTTGACCAGCACATAGCCGGGCATCGTCCGCTTGTCGACGGTGATCTTCTGGTTGTCCTTCATCTCGGACACGGACTCGGTCGGCACGACCACCTGGCGCACCGCGCGCTGCTGCGCGAGCGAGACGATGCGGTGCTCGAGATTCTGCTTCACCTTCTTCTCGTGGCCCGAGTATGTGTTGACGACGTACCAGCGGAACATGTCAGTGGTCCCTCTCGGAACTTGTCGCCGGATCTGGCGAGTGGACGCCGTCGTGATGGTGAGATGTTTCGGGACCGGCCACTAGAGAATCGCATTCACGATCTGCTGGGAGATCTCGTCGGCGACGCCGAGGAAGATCCCGGCGATCACGACGAAGCCAAGTACGACTCCGGTCGCCTGCGCCACCTGGCGACGGTCCGGCCATTGGACGCGCTGCAGCTCAGCCCAGCAGCCACGCAGGAAGTTGAAGACGCGGTTGCCGTGCTCGGGGCGCGCGCGAGCGGGCTGCTCGTAGGGAAGGGCGGGCTCGCCGAAAGCGATATTCACCGGCTCCTCCGCAAACGCTTCGAGCTGGGGAAACACGGAGCTCCCGGCTGGCTCGCCGTTGCCCGACGGCTCGAGCGGCTGCTCGTCAACGCGCGCATCCTCGGGTCGAGCCCCGCGCTCGTCGGGCAGGCCGAGGCCGGCCGCCGCCGGAGGCGTGGCAGATGCGCCGGGCTGCCGGTTGGGCCGGCGGCTGCGACGGGTGCGCTTGCGATCACGCGCCACGGCACTTGCTGCTAGCGCGTCTCCCGATGCGAGGTATGGCGCCGACACCAGCGACAGTACTTCGCCAGTGTGATGCGATCGGGATCGTTGCGCTTGCTCTTGTTGGTCTGATAGTTGCGCCGCTTGCATTCCTCGCAGGCGAGCGTCACAGCGATGCGTACGTCTCCGCGGGCCATGAACCTTTTCCAGGGTGGGATTCAGTCTGCTGGCGCCGGGCAAGGAAAAACCCCGCCACGGCGCGAGGGAAACCCAGTGTAGTGATTCGCCTCGCTCGACGCGGCTGTGGGCGCCAGCGATCGGAGTATCGTGCGCCGCGACCGCGCCACACGCAAGCCAGGAGGGACAGCCATGAGGATTCCCGACGCGCCGATCAAGGTCGAGGTGACCGACGAGACTTTTGCCGGCGTGACCTACCATCTGCGCGGCTCGCTCGTTCCCGAGCTGCAGATCGAGGTCTCCGGACAGCCGGTCATGTTCGAGCATCACACGCTGCTCTGGAAGGAGCACCAGGTCGGCATCGAGCTGCGCAAGCTGCCCGGTGGGATCAAGCGCAAGATCGCCGGCCTCGACTTCTTCATCACGAAGACCGCGGGTAGCGGGCGGATCGCCTTCTCGCGCGACTGGCCGGGCCAGTGCATCCCGCTGCACCTCGCCCATGGCCAGGAGGTCAACGTGCGCGAACACCACTTCCTCGCCGCGACCGACAACATCGGCTACAGCTTCGAGCGCGTGCAGGGCGTGCGCAACATGCTGCTCGGCGGCCAGGGGTTCTTCATCGACAAGTTCCACGCGAGCGAGGGCGACGCGGTCGTCTGGGTCTCTGGTCAGGGCAACGTGTTCGAGGTCGAGCTCGAGAGCGGCGAGGAGCTGGACGTCGAGGCCGGCGGCTGGCTCTACAAGGACCCCAGCGTGACGCTCAGCTCGCATTCGCTCGGCCTCAAGGCTGGAATGTTCGCCGGCGACCACAAGCTGACCTGGAACCGCTTCACCGGCCCAGGCAAGGTCGCGATCCAGACGATGTACATCGAGCCGCTCGAGTCCGAGGCAGGCGGCTCCGTCGGCGCCGCTGCAACGGGCGGCGTCGCGGGCGCAGTGATCAGCGGACTGCTGCGCGGCTGAGGCCGGCCGCGGCACGCTTAGTCGGCGTCGCACGACCGACCTGGCGGCGCGCTGCGACGCTCAAAGGCCGGCTGGGTGGCGCACGGCGTAGCCGAGCAGCGAGGGCTGGCGGATCAACCAGCGAGTCGTGTAGGGGCCGGCTCGACCGGCCGTGTCGAACCAGACGCCGTCAACCCACATGAATGTGTGGCCGTCGTCGGCAAAGACCGTGATGTAACGACCAGGCCCGGGCTTGCCCCAGGATACGAGCTGACCCGAGGTCTCGGGCGCCTTGATCAGCCCGGCGGCGGCGAGCGCATAGCTGACCGAGCCAGAGCAGTCGTACGCGTCGTCGATGAACGACAGGTGCCCACCACCATAGACATAGGGGAAGTCCCGAATCGCGTTGCCACCGGCGATGACCTCCTGAACCTGGACGGGCAGCCCGGCTGGCGCGATGGCCATGCCGTCGAGCGGATCGACGGTCACGCGCAACGTGGGCTCCGACTCCTGGATCGCCTGCTCCTGGCGGAGCTCCTGGATCACCTGCTGATCGCTCGGTGCGCCCGGTGAGAGGAAGGCTTCGCGCACGGCTCGCGCCGCAACGTCGGGCGACCGCGCCTTCGCATGATGGACCGATGCGGCCGGCACCGCGAAGCTCTTGCCGGCCAACGGATCAGGCACCTCGGCGACCAACCGCGCGACTGGCCGAGCGGCGGCCCGAACCGCCGCCTTGCCGGAACCGCCGGAGGCGAGAAGCAACGCGACCGCAACCGCCGCCACGACCAGGACGGCGGCGAGGACGTAGAGCGGCTGCTGCCGGGCTTTACTCATACAGGGCGATCACCGCCAGGATCGCATAGATCACGACGAGCGCCCAGCCCTCAAAGGCGCGGCCTTCACCATCCTCGGTCACCTGCCAGACGGTCACCGCAGTCAGCGCAAGGGCGCCGATGTAGAGCAGCGGTAGAGCGAATGTGAGTCGCGTGGGAAGCGCAAGCGAGACGAGGACCAGCACCGGGAAGAGAAACGCCGCGATCTGCGCAACCGAGCTCAAGACGACCGAGATCGCGAGGTCGGCGCTGCCCTTCGCGGCGAGGCGGACCCCGACCGCGTTCTCGACTGCGTTGCCGGCGATCGCGACGATCACCAGGCCGGCGAAGGCCTGTGAGATGTGGAGCTGATGGATCGCCGGCGCCAACGCGTCGACGAACCAGAACCAGTCCGAGACGAAGCCCGCGCCGACCCCCGCTGCGACCAGCAGGACGAGCGCCGACCCGAGACCAAGCCGTGCCTGCGGATTGGACGGTCGGCTTCCGTCGCGCACGTGCGGCACCACCCACAGCAGGTAGACACTCAGGAGCAGCGCCGCTGCGATGATCGAGATCGTCTGGACGTGATGCCCGGCAGGATCTCCGGCCGAGAGCGAGATGCCGACGAGCACGATGATGAAGAGGCAACCGAGGACGAGCGTCGCCGTGTCGCGCGTGATTTTCGTGTCGAAGCGCATCACGCCTCGGGCGCCCCGCGCGAGGGACCCGGCGATCAGCACGAGCCCGAGCACGAGCAGCGCGTTGGCAAACAGCGAGCCGACGATCGCGCTCTGGGCGACGACCCGCTCGCCCGCGCGTAGCGCAAAGATCACGACGAGCAGCTCCGGCAAGTTGCCGACGCTTGCCTGAAGCAGGCCGGTCGCAGCCGAGCCGAGATGCTCGCCGACCTGCTCGGTCGCCAGCGACACGATCCAGGCAAGCCCCGCCAACGCGAGCGTGGCGACCACAAAAGCGGTCACGGGAGCCCAGCCGGCGTAGTGGGCGAGAGCAGCGAGCGCCGCAACGGTGCAGATGACCGCAAGCGCGATGCGCTCGACGACGCTGAGCTGCCTCATCACCCCGGGGCTTCGCGCCTGGAGATCGCAGTCCTTTGGCTAGTGGCTGTGGAGCACGCGATCGATGAGGCCGTACTCGGCGGCATCCTTGGCGTTGAAGAAGCGATCGCGCTCCATGTCGCGATGCACCTCCTCGACCGTCTTGCCGGAGTGCTTGGCGTAGATCTCGTCGATCCGTCCGCGCAGGCTGAGGACCTCGCGCGCGTGGATCTCGATGTCGGTCGCCTGGCCTTCGAAGCCGGCTGACGGCTGATGCATCAGGATCCGGCTATTGGGGAGCGACGAGCGTTTGCCGTGGGTGCCGCCCGCGAGCAGGAGCGACGCAGCCGACATCGCGATGCCGACGCACATCGTTTGCACGTCGGGCTTGATGAAGTTCATCGTGTCGTAGATCGCAAGCCCGGAGTAGACTGAGCCTCCGGGCGAGTTGATGTAGAGCGAGACGTCCTTCGTCGGATCGACGGACTCGAGGTGCAGGAGCTGCGCGACGACCACGTTGGCCACCTGATCGTCGATCGGGCTGCCGAGGAAGATGATGCGCTCGTTGAGCAACCGCGAGTAGATGTCGTACTCGCGCTCGCCGCGCGCGCTGCGCTCGATCACTGTCGGTATCAGGGGCACTGGCTCTGAACCCTAGCGGTCGATCGCCGCTGGCCCGGCGGAGCCGCGGGCGAGCCAGCCCAGGACGGCGCTTCGCGCGAAGCGCCAGGTGTCACCGATCAGCCGCGCCGGTAGTTCGCCGTCTCGCGCCAGCTGCTCGATGAGTGCCGGCTCGACGCCGAGCAGCTCGGCAACTTCCTCGAGCGTCAGCACGTCGGGCTCGTGCGGGCGGAACGCGTGGTGGCCGAGGACGAGACCGGCGTCCTCGCTCGTCTCGATCGTCACGCGGCGACCGTCGCGCTCGATTGACCGCGACAGCAGATCCGAGACGACCTCCTGCTTGGGACGGCGCTGTTCAAAGGCCAGACGATCGATCGCCCGTGCCTGGGCCGCGGGGATGCGTACGAAGAGAGCCTCCCTTTCGGCCCAAGCAGAGTCCCCGCGCATATCGCGACGATATCAAGATATCGCTTGCATTGGTGCTGCCTGCAGGGGGCGCGCGCCCTCATCACGACTCGCTCCCGGTCACGTTCGCCGTGAACGCGATAATCAGCTCATGGCGTCGGTCAACTGGCCCAACTCCCTGACCGTGGCGCGCATCCTGCTCGTACCGGTGCTGATCGTCGCGCTGCTCGGGCACACGAGCGACGGCGACGTCCTGGCGGCGATCGTCTTCGCGCTGGCCTCGATGACCGACTTCGTCGATGGCTATCTGGCGCGCTCGCGCGGGGCGGTCACGACCTTTGGCAAGCTGATGGATCCGCTGGCCGACAAGCTCCTGATCGTCGCGGCGCTTATCTCGCTCGTGTCGCTGCATCGCCTCGCGGCGTGGGTCGCGATGGTGATCATCGCGCGCGAGCTCGCCGTGACGGTGTTGCGGCTGGGGGCTACACAGGCCGGCGTGGTCATGCCGGCGAGCAACTTCGGCAAGCTCAAGACCTGCGTCCAGATCGCGGCGATCCTCGGCGTCATCGCGGTCCGCGACCATCCGGCGTGGCTCGAGGCGCTGGTCTACGCGATGGTCGCGATCACTGTGGCCTCAGGCCTCGACTACTTCTTTGGCATGCGGCGACGGCTCGATCAGGCACGCGCCGGCGGTGCGACCCACTAGGTCCGGCGCTCGCCAGCCCCCACGCCGTGTATTGAGACTTCTGGACCGGACGGCTCAGCCGTCGAGCCACGCGCGCATCGTCGTCTGGCGGAGCGAATGCCCACCGCCCGCCAGCTCCTGGCGCAGCTCGCCGAGCGTGCCATGGCGCTCGGCCTCAACGTTGTGCTGGTGGATTGTCTCGAGATTCTCCTGGCGCGCGGAGACGAACGCGTCATCGGGGAGATCCGGCAGCTGGTCGATGACGCCAGCAATCATCTCGCGCACGCAATCCTCGACGAAACGGGGCCGCGCGTGGGCGCGCGCAACGACCGCCGCTTCGTCGCTGCGCTTCATCAGCTCGTAGATCTCCGAGGACATCGCTTCCTCGACGATCGCGAGCAGCGTGCTCGCCTCGATCGCGAGCACGTCGTGCTCGCCGACGCCAACATGGAGCGTGCCGAGGCCGCGCTGGTTGTGCGTCGCAACAGGCACCGCCGCGAGGATCCGCTCGATCTCGCCGGCGCTGAAACCGTCGTCCTCGAGCCGCTCGCGGGCATCTGCCGCCACCAGCTCTTGCGCACACGGGCAGGCCGTCATGCCTTGAGCAGCGACGCCCACGACACGCCGCGTGCCGCGCTCCGAAGCGACCGCGATCCCGTAGAGCGTGTAGATCTCCTGCGTGTTGATCCCCGAAACAGGGGCCGGGCGGTGTTCGGGATAGCGCGCCGCGATGGTCACCTCTGCGCGCAGTGCGTTCTGACGTGAGCGCACGAGCTCGGCGACGCGCTCCGCAAGCTGTTCGGCGCGGAATCCGCTCTCGCCAAGGATTACCTCCCCGATCGCCTCGTTGATGACTTCCTCAAAGCGCGACATGTGCGCGCCCTTCTGCTCAGGCCCCAGATCGACGAAGCATTCGATCTGCGCCGAGAAGAGCTGCTCGGCGCCGCTCTGGCGGATTCGGATCACCTTCTCCACGCCGCGTACACCGACGCGCGACAGTCCGATCGCAACGCTCGGCAGCTGCGCCTGGACATCGGGGACTCGCACGGTCGAAGCTCGTTCGGTCATTCCTGGAGATCAGCCTACAGCTGTCCCATCGCGCGCCGGCTGCCACGGCGGCGTCTGTGCTAACAATCTGCCGCGTCGGGAACCTGGAGGGGTTCACGACTCGAGGAGAGGAGCCAGTTGATGCAGGTTCTCGCCGCCGATGCGTCGGCGAATGACGGTGTGGTGGCAGTCGCAGAGCCTCCGATCGCCGAGGCCGACGATCTCGCGGCTCTGATCGCCGACGGTCACGAACGCGGCTACCTCGCGATCGACGCGGTCGCTAGCGTGCTCGAGGAGCTGGACGCCTCGAAGGAACAGGTGCACGAGCTCTACGCCTACCTCGAGGAGCACAGCATCGAGCTCGTCGGCCCGGGAGCCGTCGCCAGCGAGCTGGAGGACCCGGCCAAGGAGGCTCAAGCTGCGCCACTCGAGCTCGACCTGGCGGTCGAGCCGAGTCTCGACTCGTTGCGCCTGTACCTGCGGGCGATCGGGCGCGTGGCGCTGCTCTCGGCCGTCGAGGAGGTCGAGCTGGCGAAGCGGATCGAGCGGGGTGACTGCCTCGCCAAGCAGCAGATGGTCGAAGCGAACCTGAGACTGGTCGTGTCGATCGCAAAGCGCTACCTCGGCCGTGGCCTTTCGTTCCTCGACCTGATCCAGGAAGGCTCGCTCGGCTTGATCCGTGCGGTCGAGAAGTTCGATCACCGTCGCGGCTATAAGTTCTCGACCTACGCCACTTGGTGGATCCGCCAGGCGGTGACGCGAGCGATCGCCGACAAGGGCAGGACGATTCGGATCCCTGTGCACATGGTCGAAAAGCTGAACAAGGTGATCCAGGCGGAGCGTCACCTGGTACAGGAGCTCGGACGCGAGCCGAGCGCCGAGGAGGTCGCCGGCGAACTGGGCTGCGGCGCGCAGGAGGTTCGCGAGATCCTGCGTATCGCCCAGCAGCCGATCTCCCTCGAGAAGCCGGTCGGTGACGAGGATGACTCGATCCTCGGCGACTTCGTGGAGGACCAGACAGTCGAGTCGCCGTTCGAGCTGGCCGCGCGGAGGATGCGCGACGAGAACGTGGGCCGGGCGCTCGCGGTACTGCCACCGCGCGAGCGGGAGGTTCTCGAGCTGCGCTTCGGCCTCACCGGCAAGCGGCCGCAGACTCTCGAGGAAGTCGGTCAGGCGTTCAACGTGACACGCGAGCGGATCCGCCAGATCGAGACCCACACGCTGAAGAAGCTCGAACTGCTACCCGAGGCACAGCGCCTGCGGGACGCCTCCTGAGGGTCGGCGCAAGGCTTCGCGGCCGAGCTAAACTGCGACTCCGCGCGCGGCGGGGTTCCCGAGCGGTCAAAGGGGACGGACTGTAAATCCGTTGGCTCAGCCTTCGAAGGTTCGAATCCTTCCCCCGCCATGCCGCCGACATTCTCCACCACGCGCTTCACGCCCCCGCTTGCCGGTACCGGCTCCCAGATTGCGGGCGGGTCGGCCGCTGGTCGGGCCCGTGACGCTCGCGACGTCGGCACGTCCTAACGCGACCTTTACATACGCTTGACGCCGGGCACGGCGGCTCCGCCTAGGATGTGGCGATGAACACCCCGGCGGAGCGCGAGCCCGCGCCCGTTCGGCCCGTCACGATCCTCTACATCGCCGGCATGGCGCGCACCGGGAGCACGGTGCTTGGCGAACTGCTGGGGCGGGTCCCAGACGTCGCCTACGTTGGGGAGTTGTCGCAATTCTGGCGCCGCTATTCCCGTCGTGAGCTATGCAGCTGTGGCAGGGCGCTTCCCGAGTGCGGCTTTTGGTCCAGGGTGGTAGACGAGGCCTTTGGGGATCTTCCAGCCGCTCGAGTGGAGCAGTTCATCGAGCTGGAGCGCCGCTTGTTCCGTCGCCGCGCGCTTCGAATGCTGTGGTCGAAGCGCTGGGCGACCGGATCCCTCGCGGCCGACGAGATGTTGGAGGAACGGAGCCAGCTCTACGCGGCAGCAAGCAAGGTCTCCGGCTCGCGTTGGATAGTCGACGCAAGCAAGTCCCCTTTCTTTGGTGCGTCCCTCGCCTGCCTCAGCGACGCCGATCTCGACGTCGTGCAAATCGTGCGCGACCCCCGCGGGGTGACTTACTCATGGAGGAAGCAGGTCCAGTCAGACTCCGAGCCGAGCAATTTGGCCCGCAAGCACACGGCGGTCGCTGCGTTGCAGTGGATAGCCGACAACCTCATGACCCAGCTCGCGCTCAGGCGACTCGCAAGCCGCTACGTGCTGATTCGCTACGAGGACCTCGTCGCCGGCCCGGAGGCGGCGCTGCGCCGCGTCGCCGAGGAGACCGGCCTTCCGTTGTCGGATCCGCAGGCGGCCGTCGACGACGTCGCGCGGCCGCCAGCGGATCACCACCGGGTCGCCGGAAATCCGGGCGTTCGCCGGCTCGGCAACGCTGTGCATCTCTCCCTCGACGACGAGTGGAGATCCGGGCTGCCGTTCCGCACCCAGCGCCTCATCACGGCACTCTGCGCGCTTCTCATGGTTGGCTACGGCTATCCGCTGCGTGTGCTGCGCCGTCCGCCCCCCTGACCTGCCGGATTTGCCGGCCATCGATGGCCTCGGCGGCGGGCGCGAATTACCCAGCCTTGAGGTCGTCCGGAAGGGGGACGTCCTGCGGTGATGACCCGGGCCCGTCGTCCTCCCAAGCGGTCCATGCCCGGGCGTCTCGACCCTCGTGATCCGCGTATCCGCCCAGCGCGAGCACGACGACACGCTCCCCTCCGGCGTTGACGAGCTGCCGGCGGACGGCCGGGCCGACGCGGGCAAGATGGTCAGGGCCGAGCATATGCCCGACCCCCTCGATCAGCAGGGTCAGCTCGCCCTCGAGCACCATGTAGACCTCTTCTTGACGGTCGTGAGCATGAATCCGCATCCTCTGGCGCGGCTGCAACACGATGAGGTTCATACCGAAGGACCGAACCCCCAGTGGGCGGCGCAAGGACTGAAAGCGTTCGCCGCTGTTGCGATCGAGCACGACAAACGACACCTCTGGCTCGGCCATCGCCGGCCAGTATAGGAGCCGTTACAGCGGCGTCGTGTAGGCGCCGCTGAGCCCGCCGTCGATCATGAACGTCGAGGCGGTTACGTAGCTCGACTCGTCGCTTGCGAGGAACAGTGCGCCATTGGCGATCTCCTCGGCGCGCGCGAACCGGCCGACCGGCAGGTGGACGATCCGCCTTGCCGCCTTCTCGGGGTCCTTCGCGAAAAGCTCCTGGAGCATCGGCGTGTCGACCGGGCCCGGGCAGAGCGCGTTCACGCGTACACCGCTGCGCGCAAACTCGACGCCGAGCTCGCGCGAGAGCGAGAGGACGCCGCCCTTGGACGCGGTGTAGGAGACCTGCGAGGTCGCCGCGCCCATCACGGCGACGAACGAGGCCGTGTTGATGACCGAGCCGCCCGGCGGGTCGTTCTCAAGCAGATGCGGGATCCCGTGCTTGCAGCAGAGGAAGACGCTCTTGAGGTTGACGTCCTGGACGCGCTGGTAGACCTCGACGCTCGTGTCGAGCACGGACGCGTCCTCGTTCGGCGAGATGCCGGCATTGTTGAAAAGGACGTCGATCCGCCCGAACGCCTCGCGCGCGCGTGTGTACATGGCCACGACCTGCTGCTCGTCAGTGACGTCGACCCCGAGCGACAGGTCGCCGGGTGCGTCGGCGAGCAGATCGACGCCGACGACCTTGGCGCCCTCGCGCTGGAAGATCGCGACGCTCGCCGCCCCGATCCCCCCGCTCGCGCCGGTGACGACGCAGACCTTGCCCTGGAGCCTCATGCCGACGTCGAGTAGTAGATGGACTTGACCTCCGTGTAGGCGTCGAGGGCGTGGGGCCCGAGCTCGCGCCCGTAGCCCGACTGCTTGAAGCCGCCGAACGGCGTTGCGACTCGCACCGACGTGTTCGAGTTGACCGAGAGGACGCCGCTGTCGATCGCCCGCGCGACGCGCAGCGCGCGCGCGCCGTCGCGCGTCCAGATCGAGCCGGAGAGGCCGTAGATCGTGTCGTTGGCGAGCGCGATCGCGTCCTCCTCGTCGCGGAACGTGCTCACGCCGAGGATCGGCCCGAAGACCTCCTCGCGCGCGACGCGGTCGTCGCGGCCGACGGGGGCGAGGACAGTCGGCGCGAACCAGTAGCCGGGGCCGTCGGGCGCGCTCCCGCGGAAGGCGATCGTGACGTCGTCCTCGAGGAAGGACGCGACCGACGCGCGCTGGCCGGCGGAGATCAGCGGGCCCATCTCGGTGTCGGTGTCGAGCGGGTCGCCGACGCGGATTGCCTTGACCTTCGACTCGAGCAACTCCATGAAGCGGTCGAGGACGCTCTCCTGCACGAGGATCCGCGAACGCGCGCAGCAGTCCTGGCCGGCGTTGCCGAACGCGGCGCCGGGGGCTTGCGCGGCCGCCTTCTCGAGGTCGGCGTCGGCGAAGATCACGTTCGCCGACTTGCCGCCAAGCTCGAGCGTGACACGCTTGATCGTTTGCGCGGCGCCGGCGGCGATTGAGCGACCGACCTCGGTCGAGCCGGTGAAGGCGATCTTCGCGACGTCGGGATGCTCGACGAGCCGCCGGCCGCAGGTGCTGCCCGGACCGACGACGACGTTGACCACACCGTCGGGCAGGCCGGCCTCGTCGGCCAGATCGGCGAAGCGGATCGCGGTGAGCGGCGTCAGCTCGGCGGGCTTCAGCACAGCGGTGTTGCCTGCGGCAAGCGCCGGCGCGAGCTTCCACGCGGAGATCGTCAGCGGGAAGTTCCATGGCACGATCAGGCCAACGACGCCGAGCGGCTCGCGGACCGTGAAGGCCTCGCCACCCGAGACCGGGATCGTGTCGCCGAGCAGGCGCTCCGGCGCACCCGAGTAGTAGCGGAACGTCTCGATCACCATCCCCATCTCGCCGCGCGCATCGCCGATCGGCTTGCCGGCGTTGCGCGCCTCAAGCAGCGCGAGCTCCTCGTGGTGGGATTCGAGCACGGCGACGAGCGCCCGCAGATGCTCCTGACGGGCGGGCGGTGAGAGCGCTCGCCAGGCTGGAAAGGCCCCCCTCGCGCGGGCGACGGCCTCATCTGCCTGTGCCGTGCCCGCGCGGGGAACCGTGTCGAGGACCGCCTCGGTGGCGGGCTCGATTACCTGAAGTGCCTCAGGCAACCGACTGTGCTGTGGAAACCTCGTCCTCGGACAGGTCGATCGTGCGAATCGGCCCCTTGAATGTCTTGTTCGCCCAGCCGAAGTACCAGATCGTCACGATCAGCATGACGCCGACCGTTACGAGCGGCGCGTAGTTGACGTCGGTCCAGCTGAAGCCGGCGTTCCCCGGTACGCCGAGCGGCGAGAACGGCAGGCAGAAGATGATCACGCACAGGCTGACCCAGACGACCGCGATCAGGTTCACCCACTTGTACTTGTTACCGAGCGTCCACGGGCCGACCTCGAACGTGCTGCCGGCTCGCCAGCGCAGGAACACCGGAATCGTGTACGCGATGTAGAGGCCGATCACAGAGATCGACGTGACGGCGAGGAACGCGACCGGCGTGCCGAGGCTGTTCGGGAAGTACGCGGGGATCGTGACCACGAACGAGAAGACCGCGATGAACAGCACCGACCACGTGGGCGTCCGGTTCGAACCGAGGCGCCGCCACAACTTGTGACCCGGAACCGCGCCGTCACGCGAGAACGCGAACGTCATCCGCGAGCCGCTGGTCATGCACGCGATGCCGCAGAACAGCTGGCCGATCAGCGAGATGAAGATGACTGCCTTGGCCCCGAGCACGCTGAGCGCGGATGTGAGAATCGGGATCACCGTCGAGAAGCCAACCTCGTCCTTCGCGCCCGTCTTCGTCACGGCGAACGTGAGTGCGAGCAGCACGATGTAGCCGACGACGGCCGAGTAGAACACGGAGCGCCAGACACCCTTGGCCGCGGCATTGGATGCGCCGTGCGTCTCCTCGGAAACGTGCGCCGACGCGTCGTAGCCGGTGATCGTGTACATCGTCAGCAGGAAGCCGAGCGGCAGCACGTAGTACCAGTACATGTGGCCGCCGAAGCCCGAGTTGTTGATCCGGTGCCCGAACACATAGGAGAGGCTCGCGTGATGACTCGGGACAACGATCAGGATCACGACGATCACCGCGACGCCGAGGACGTTCCACCACACGGCAACGCCGTTGAAGAGCGTGAGCAGACGGTTCCAGAAGACGTTGATCAGTAGCCCCGCGATGAGAATGATCACGAACAGCGCCATGACCACATGAGCGTTGTACTTCACGTTCGTCGACGTGAAGTTGAAGATGAAGTTGACGCTGAACAGGCTGAGCAGGTACTGGACGAACTGCGCGGCGACATAATCAACCGACGCGGTAACGGCGACGAGGCCGATCAGGTTGAACCAGCCGGTGAACCAACCCCAGCCGGCGCCGCCGAGCTTGGATGCCCAGTAGTAGATGCCTCCCGCGGTCGGCATCGCTGAGGCGAGCTCCGACATCGAGAACGCGACCGTGAGGATCAGGATGCTGATCACCGGCCAGCCGATCGAGATCGCGACCGGACCGCCGTTGTTGAACGCCTGGCCGTAGGTCGTGAAGCAGCCGGCGAGGACGCAGATGATCGAGAAGGAGATCGCGAAGTTGGAGAAGCCGCTCCAGCCGCGCCGCAATTCCTGCTTGTAACCGAGTTCCGCGAGCCGTTGCTCGTCAGCGCCCATCGTTGGTTCTGATGCCGGCATGCGTCGTCTCCTAAGGAAAAGGTTTGAAGGTCCGTCCTTAGCCGCGAGACTGTATGCGTATCGACACTAGGAAGTCAACCCCTGTTTTTGATCGAAGGCAGAAGCCCCGCGAGAACGTGTTCGGTGGCGCGTGCCTGCTCGGCCATCGCGTTGGCGGCGCGCGGACCGTCGTGGGAGCGGAGCGCCGTCACGAGCCGCCGGTGCTGGTCGTTGGCGGAGCGAAGCACCTCGCGCGGATGTGAGATGAAGCGGATCAGCTGGGTCATCTCCCCCTGGGTCGCAGTCATCGCCACGACGAGTCGCTGGCTTCCCGTGCTCTCGGCGAGGCCCACGTGGAAGAGGACGTCGCTTTGGCGGTAGGCCGCATAGTCGTCGAGCTGCGCGTACATGGCATCGACGAGTGCATCCAGCTGCTCGAGCGCCGCCTCGTTCGCCCGCTCGGCGGCGATCACGACGATCCCGACCTCGACCGCGAGGCGGTTGTCGGCGATCTCGTGCCAGTCCGCCAGCAGCTCGTCCGACGGGGGCTCGGTCGGCGGCTGCGGGTCCGCTACGAACGTGCCGCCGCCGCGGCCGCGAACCGCGTGCACGAGGCCACCCTCGGCCAACGCGGTGAGCGCCTGGCGCAGCGTCGAGCGGGCGATCCCGAGGCGGGCGCAGAGCTCGCGCTCGGCCGGAAGCCGCGTTCCGGGCGCGAGCAATCCCAGGCGGATCGCCGTCCCGAGGCGCTCGAGCGTCTCCTCGAAAGCGGTTTGCGAACGGACCGGAGCGAACACCACCTCCTCCGGGAATGCCGGCGAGATGGTGAGGGCCACCGGCGAAGTGCTCACAGCCGCTCGAAGCCCCGGAAGCGCTCCCAGTCGGTGATCGCCCGGCCGAAGGTGTCGATCTCGACGTCGGCGGCGTTGACGTAATGCCTGACTACGTCTTCGCCGAACGCATCGCGGGCGATCTGAGAGCCTGCGAAAAGATCCCGCGCGTCACGCAGCGAGCTCGGCACGCGCCGCAGATCGGGCGAGCTGTAGGCGTCGCCTTCGAAGACCGGCTCGAGCGGGAGCTTTGCGTCCACACCGTGCAGGCCGGCGGCGATGATCCCGGCGAGCGCGAGGTAGGGGTTGAGGTCGGCGCCGCCGACACGGTTCTCGAAGCGCAGCGCGTTGCCCGAGCCGACGACGCGCAGCGAGCAGGTCCTGTTGTCGCGACCCCACGCAACGGCGGGCGGCGCGAACGATGCGGCCGCGTAGCGCTTGTAGGAGTTGATGTTCGGCGCGTAGAGGAGGCTCAGCTCGCGCAGCGCGGCGAGCTGGCCGGCGAGGAACGCGTCGAAGACCTCGGCGTCACGGGCGAACAGCGGCCCCTCCTTGTCGGCGAGCGAAAAGTGGATATGGCACGAGCTGCCCTCGCGCTCGTTGAACTTCGCCATGAAGGTGATCGCCATCCCCTCGTCGGCGGCGATCTCCTTCGCGCCGTTCTTGTAGATCGTGTGCTGGTCGGCGGTCCGCAGCGCGTCGGCGTAGAGGAAGTTAATCTCGTGCTGGCCGAGGTTGCACTCGCCCTTCGAGTCCTCGACCGTCATCTCGGCCGCTGTCATCGAATTGCGGATACGGCGGATCAGCGGCTCAACCCGCGCCGTGCCCAGCAGCGAGTAGTCGACGTTGTAGAGGTTGGCCGGATCGAGGTCGCGGTAGCCCTTGTGCCAAGCGGTCTCGTAGCTGTCGCGAAAAACGATGAACTCGAGCTCGGTTCCGGCGTTGGCCGACCAGCCCCGTTCGGCGAGCCGCGCGAGCTGGGCGCGCAAGATCTGGCGCGGCGACGCGCGCACCTCGGAGCCGTCGAGCCACTCGAGGTCGGCGAGGCAGACCGCGGTCCCCTCCTGCCACGGCACGATGCGGATCGTGTCGAGGTCGGGCCTCATCACGAAGTCGCCGTAGCCGCGCTCCCACGAGGCCATCTCGAAGCCCGCAACCGGCGTCATGTCGACGTCGACGGCGAGCAGGTAGTTACAGCCCTCGGCGCCGTGGTGGGCAACCTCGTCGACGAAGCGCTGGGCAACGAGCCGCTTGCCCATAAGGCGGCCCTGCATGTCCGTGATCGCCAGCAGAACGGTGTCGATCGCCCCGCTCGAAACCTCTTTGCTCAACTCGTCAAGGTTCATTCCGGGAGAAGGTATAGCGCGCGAGCCTTTCCGTGCAGCGCGATGTATCGTCCGCGCCCATGGCGGGCGCGGGGGTGAGCGAGTTGGACGGTGAGCTGACGGCGATCATGCGCAGTCTCGAGCCGCTGCTCGGCGCGCCCGCCGGCGCGGCGGTCCCGCTCGACGGCGGCATCACCAACCGCAACTACCGCGTGACGCTCGGCGATCGCGACTACGTCGTCAGGTTGCCGGGCAAGGACACCTCACGGCTCGGCATCAGCCGCTACGCGGAGCGCCTGGCGACACAGTCCGCGGCCTCGCTCGGTATCGCGCCAGCGCTCGCCGCGCAGCTACCGGACTGTCTCGTCACGGAGTTCGTCCAGGCGCGCGAGCTCCCCACCGCGGAACTGCGCGCCAAGCCCGACGAGGTCGCTCGAGCGCTGCGCACGTTTCACGACAACGGCCCCACGCTGCCCTGCGAGTTCGACGTCCCAAGCCTCTTCGACCAGTACGCGGAGACGGTGCTCGAGCGTGGCGGCACGCTGCCCGAGCAGTACTCCCCGACGCGCGCGGCGCTCGCGCGGATCGCCGCGGCGCTCCCGTTCGAGCCGCTCGCCCCGTGCCACAACGACCTCCTGAACGGCAACCTGCTCGCCACGAGCGACGGCCGCGTCCTGATCGTCGACTGGGAGTACGCGGGGATGGGCGATCGCTACTTCGATCTCGGCAACCTCTCCGTGAACAACGGCTTCGAGCCGGCCGACGACGAGTGGCTTCTGGCGGCCTACCTCGGCGAGGCGCCGACCACCTCCCAGCGCGCCCGGCTCGCGCTGATGCGTATCGTCTCCGACGCGCGCGAGGCCGCATGGGGCGTGGCGCAGATCGTGCTGAGCGAGCTCGACTTCGACTTCGCCGGCTACGCCGAGCGTCATTTCACACGGCTCGCCGTGGCACTCGACGACCCGCAACTGGAGGACTGGCTGCGTGGCGCGTCCGCGTGAGCTGCCAGCGCGGGCTCGCGTCGTCATCATCGGCGGCGGGGTTGGCGGCACCTCGATCGCCTACCACCTCGCGGAGCTCGGCGAGCGCGACGTCGTCCTGCTTGATCGGGACGAGCTGACGAGCGGCTCGACGTTCCATTCGGCCGGGCTCGTCGGCCAACTGCGAGCGAGCGTCTCGCTGACGCGGATGATGATGGACTCGGTGGCGCTGTACCGCACGCTCGACTGTGGCTGGGTGGAGTGCGGCGGGATCCGGCTGGCCTGCACGCCGGACCGCGAACAGGAGGTGCTCCGCCAGGTGGCGTGGGCAGAGACCTTCGGGCTGCCACTCGAGTTGCTCAGCGCCGAGGAGGCGCAGACGCTGTTCCCGCTGATGGTCACTGACGGCGTGCGTTGCGCTTCATACCTCGCAACGGACGGGTACCTGGACCCGTCGCAGTTGACTTTTGCGCTGGCTGGCGCGGCGCGTGAAGGTGGCTGCCGGATCTTCACGCACACGCGCGTGACCGGGATCGATGTGACGAATGGTCCGCTCGGCGGACGGGTACACGGCGTGCAGACCGAGTGGGGCGCGATCGAGGCGGAGATCGTCGT
>JBEKBL010000019.1:0-13998 GCA_050015415.1 Solirubrobacteraceae bacterium | reverse complement strand
ACCGACGGCGACGCTCTGCGACAGGCGGTGCGAGCCGAACCCGGGATCGTCTCGCCTAACGTGCTCGAGGCCGAGGAGCTGATCGGCCAGGAGTTCGGCGACGACGAGGACCGTGCCGGCGCGGTCCGCGAGATCGTCGCGCTCGGCGCGCGCGAGGCGCTGATGACGACGCCCGACGGCTGCTGGGCCCAGGTAATGGTTGACGGGTCGCCGCAGCTCTTCCGCGTGACGATCGCGCCGCGCGAGCCGGTCGCGACTGCTGGCTCCGGCGACGCCTTCCTCGCCGGCTACCTCGCCGCGCGCTACTCGGGCAGTCCGCCCGAGGAGTGCCTGCGCTTCGGCGTGGCCTGTGGCGCCGAATCGACCGGACGGCTCGGCGCCGGGCTGATCGACCCGCGCGCGGCTGATCGCCTGCGCTCCGAGGTGGAGCTGACCGCGGTCGAGCTTCGGGCGCGCGTCGGCTGAGCTTCGCGCTACCCGGACAGGCGGCTGCGAGTGTCGCCGCGACCAGTCGTTGGTATGCTCGGAAGCGGTGGTTGACGGGGGCCGCGTAGCGTCGTCTGACCGCCATACTCCGTCCGCTCAGAACCCTAGGATCGGCAAATGGAAGTAGAGATCGGCCGCGGTAAGAAGGCGCGTCGCGCTTACGGCTTCGATGACATCGCGATCGTGCCGTCACGGCGCACGCGCGACCCCGACGACATCGATATCACCTGGAAGCTTGGTGACTATCGCTTCGAACTGCCGCTCCTCGCGAGCGCAATGGACGGCGTCACCTCACCGACCACCGCCGGCATCATCGGACGGCTCGGTGGGCTCGCGGTGCTCAACCTCGAGGGCATCTTCACTCGCTACGAGGACGCCGAGGAGCAGCTCGAGCGGATCGCCTCGCTGCCGAAGGAGCTCGCGACCCGCGAGATGCAGGAGATCTACAGCGAGCCGGTCAAGGAGGAGCTGATCGCTCAGCGGATCCGCGAGATCAAGGCCGAGGGCGTCGTCTGCGCGGCATCGCTGACGCCGCAGCGCGTGCTGCGCTATTACGAGGGGGCGCTCGATGCCGGCCTCGACATCCTCGTGATCCAGGGCACCGTCGTCTCCGGCGAGCACGTCTCCAGCACGACGACGCCGCTGAACCTCAAGGAGTTCATCCCGACGCTCGATATCCCCGTCGTCGTCGGCGGTTGCGCCTCCTACAACACGGGCCTGCACCTGATGCGCACCGGCGCAGCAGGAGTGCTGGTCGGAGTCGGCCCAGGCGCCGCCTGCACGACGCGCGGCGTGCTCGGCATTGGTGTGCCGCAGGCAACCGCGATCGTTGACGTCGCGTACGCGCGCTCGCAGCACATGCTCGAGACCGGCGAGCTCGTCAAGGTGATCGCCGACGGCGGCATGCGCACCGGGGGCGACGTTTCGAAGGCGATCGCCTGCGGCGCGGACGCCGTGATGATCGGCAGCCCGCTGGCACGCGCCTACGAGGCTCCGGGCCACGGCTACCACTGGGGCATGGCGACGTTCCACCCGACGCTGCCGCGCGGCGCGCGCGTCGCGACGCGCCAGAACGCGACCCTCGAAGAGATCCTGACCGGGCCGGCCAACGAGAACGACGGCACGCTCAACCTGTTCGGCGGACTGCGCACCTCGATGGCGACCTGTGGCTACGAGGACATTGCCGAGTTCAACGGCGCCGAGCTGATGGTGGCACCGGCGCTCCAGAGCGAGGGCAAGCAGCTGCAGCGTGATCAGGGGGTCGGCATGGGCTCGCTCGGCAAGGCTGCCGAGATCGACACGCCGACGCCGGCACTCGTCAATGACTAGCCGGTCCGGGCACAGCCGTTGAGCGACACGCTCGCCGCGACGAAGTCGCCGGCGAGCGCCCCTGCGCGCCCCGCAGGGACCAACGAGGTACTGGTCGTCGACTTCGGCGGCCAGTACTCGCAGCTCATCGCGCGCCGTGTCCGCGAATGCGGCGTCTTCTCCGAGCTGCTCCCAGCCGACGTCGGCGCGGAGGAGGTCGCCCGGCGCGCCCCCGACGGCCTGATCCTCTCCGGCGGTCCAGCGTCCGTCTACGCGCCTGACGCTCCGGTGCTCGACGCCGCGCTGCTCGAGCTCGGCATCCCGGTTCTCGGCATCTGTTACGGCATGCAGCTCCTGGCCCACTCGCTCGGCGGGCTCGTCGAGCGCGCCGAGGTTGGCGAGTTCGGTCGCTCCGATCTCCACATCCACCACCCGGGAGCGCTGTTCGCAGGACTGCCGGCGGAGCAGAGCTGCTGGATGTCGCACCGCGACACGGTCCGCCACGCCCCGGCCGGATTCACCGAGCTCGCCTCCTCGACGGTCTCGCCGGTGGCAGCCTTCGAGGACCCGGCGCGCGGGATCTACGGCATCCAGTTCCACCCCGAGGTCGTCCACACCCCCTACGGCCAGCAGATCCTGACGCACTTCCTCGAGGACGTCTGCGGCTGCGACCGGACCTGGACCGCGGCGTCGATCATCGACGAGCAGATCGCGAGGATCCGCGCCCAGGTCGGCGACGGCCAGGTGATCTGCGGCCTCTCCGGCGGGGTCGACTCGTCGGTCGCCGCGCTGCTCGTCCACCGCGCCGTCGGCGACCAGCTGACCTGTGTCTTCGTCGACCACGGCCTGATGCGCAAGGGCGAGGGCGAGCAGGTGATCGCCGCGTTCCGCGACACCTTCAAGGTGCCGCTCGTAGCCGTCGATGCCGAGCGCCGCTTCCTCGACCGCCTCAAGGGCGTCTCCGATCCCGAGACCAAGCGCAAGCTGATCGGCGCCGAGTTCATCCGCGTCTTCGAGGAGGAGGCGGCGAAGCTCTCGGGCGCCCACTACCTCGTCCAGGGCACGCTCTACTCCGACGTCATCGAGTCCGGCGGGCGCAAGGGCTCGGCGACGATCAAGTCCCACCACAACGTCGGTGGCCTGCCCGACGACCTCGCCTTCGAGCTCGTCGAGCCGCTGCGGATGCTGTTCAAGGACGAGGTCCGCGCGGTCGGCGCGGAGCTCGGCCTGCCCGAGCGACTCGTCTGGCGCCAACCGTTCCCCGGACCGGGCCTCGCAATCCGCATCATCGGCGGCGAGGCGACCAAGCAGCGCCTCGACCTGCTGCGCGACGCCGACCACATCCTCCAGGACGAGATCCGCAAGGCCGGTCTCTACCACGAGCTCTGGCAGTCCTTCTGCGTCCTGCCCGATATCCGCTCGGTCGGCGTCCAGGGCGACGAGCGCACCTACGGCAACGTGATCGTGATCCGCGCCGTCACCTCCGATGACGCGATGACCGCGGACTGGGCGCGCCTTCCCTACGACCTGCTGGAGCAGATCGCCTCGCGGATGATGGGCGAGCTCGCAGACGTCAACCGGGTCGTCCTCGACATCACGAGCAAACCCCCGGGCACGATCGAGTGGGAGTAGTCCCGGGGGGCGCATGCGCCCCCCGGCCGATCGGTGCATGCACCGATCGGGGCCTCGGCGCATGCGCCGAGGCCTAGAACAGAACGAACGGCGACAGCGGCGGACCGCCGGCGTCCGGGTCCTGCCTCAGTACGTACGCGAGCGTCGCCTCGACGCGGATGTCGCTGCCCGCCGGGACCTCCTGGCGCAGGCGCTCGGCGAGCGCGTTCGCGTCGTCCTCGGTCCACGCTCCGATCAGCAGGTGGTGCCAGTGGCGCTGGCTGGGTATGCCTTCGCCGGCCAGTTGCTTCGCGAGCGCGACCGCTTCGGAGTGGCTCGGCAGCGTGATCCGGACCTCGTACTCGGGGATCCCGGTCGCGTGGCCCTCCTGTGCTTCGCGCTGCACCTCGGATTGCTCACCCTCCTCGCGCTCCTCGGCGACGCTCGCGGGGTCGCTCGGGAACGGTGCTGCGGGATCCTCCCAGCGCTCGGCCAGCGGGTGCCAGCGCGTCAGGCTGAACGTCGCCTCGAGCTGCTCCGCGGCGGCCAGATCGCGCAGCGTCTGCTCGGCGGCGTCGGCGTCGGCGCGTGTCGTCGCGTAGGCGAAGACAAGATTGTCGTCGTGCGTCAGCGCCGCCCGGTTGCGCAGCTCGCGGCGCGCATGCGAATAGAGCTCCTTCGCACCGGCCGCGCCATGCAGCTTCTCGGCCGCATCGCTGTCGGCCAGCTCGACCTCGACGCGCCAGTCTTCGTCAGCCATCGCGGCGCCATCATTGCAGGAAGGCCCGGGAATCCGTGTTCCTCTATCATCGGTGCCTGCGCCGCGCGTATCCGCGTGGCGATTTTTGTGTGATGAAGACCTACGTTGCAAAGCCAAGCGACCGCCAGCGCGACTGGTACGTGGTCGACGCCAGCGGCAAGACGCTCGGCCGCCTCGCGACGCAGATCGCGGACACGCTGCGCGGCAAGCGCAAGCCGGTTTACACACCGCACATCGACACGGGCGACTTCGTTGTCGTCGTCAACGCGCACAAGATCGCGGTCACCGGCAACAAGCGGGCCGACAAGCTCTATCACCGCCACTCCGGCTACCCCGGCGGCCTGCGTACCCGAACCTTCGAGCAGATGATCGAGCGTCGCCCCGAGGAGATCATCCGCCTCGCGGTCAAGGGCATGATGCCCCGCAACCGCCTGGCTCGAAAGCAGCTCACCAAGCTGAAGGTCTACGCCGGACCGGATCATCCGCATATTGCCCAGAAGCCGACCGAACTGCCGCTCCGTCCCTAGAAGAAGCTCGTCCGCATAATGGCCCCCGAAGACGAATCCACACATACTGAAGCCGAATCGACGGACGCGGAGACGCCTGCCGCGGACCTCGCGGCGGAGCAGACGCCCGACGCTGAAGTCGTCCCGGATATCCCTCCAGCCGCGGTCGCGAGCAGCGAGTCGGCGGCGCCCGAGTCGCCGACGCAAGAGCAGCCAAGCGAAGAGGCCGCAGCCGGACGGACCGGGAGCACGCGGCCTGACAGAGCCCAATCCGCCGCTCCCCCGGCCGTGCCGGCCCCTGGTGCACACCTCGAAGTCGACATCGTTCCTGAAGGCGTCGACCCGCTGGCTGCGGAGCCGCTCTACTCCTACGGTGACGACGAGCCGAGCGACGAGCCGCCCGAGACCGAGCTGATCGAGGAGATCGTCGTGGTCGAGCCGATCGAGGCGGTTGCGATCGACCTCGCCGCCGGAGCCAGATATCACGCTACGGGCAAGCGCAAGACGGCGATTGCGCGAGTGATCCTGCGTCCCGGCACCGGCACGTACACGATCAACGGCCGGACGCTCGAGGCTTTCTTCCCGCGCGCGACGCTGCAGCGCAACATCCGTCAGCCGCTCGAGACGGTCGGCTACGAGGAGCGCATGGATGTGATCGCGCGGATGAACGGTGGCGGGGTGTCAGCCCAGGCGGGCGCCCTGCGGCACGGGATCTCTCGCGCGCTGCTCGAGGCCGACCCGAACCTGCGCGGTGAGCTCAAGCGACGCGGCTTCCTGACCCGCGACGCGCGGGCCAAGGAGCGCAAGAAGGCGGGCCTGAAGAAGGCGCGCAAGCGTCCGCAGTTCTCCAAGCGCTAACTTCCCTCGCCGGTGGCGGGTGGCACTGCGCGCAGGCTGTTTGGCACGGATGGAGTCCGGGGGGTCGCGGGTAGCGAGATAACGGCCGCTCTCGCGCTGGCGCTCGGACGGGCCGCGGTCCTCCAGAGCGGGCGCGACACTCCCCGCGTGCTGGTCATCCGCGACACGCGGGAGAGCGGCGAGATGCTCGAGGCTGCGATCGCCGCCGGCCTCGCCTCCGCGGGGGCCGAGGTTCTGCTCGGGGGTGTGCTGCCGACGCCGGCGGCGTCGCTCTTGATTCGCCGCCACGCGCTCGATCTCGGGGTTGTGCTGTCGGCATCGCACAACGTTTACAGCGACAACGGCATCAAGCTGTTCGGCGCTGACGGCTTCAAGCTGGCCGACGAGCGCGAGCGGGAGATCGAGGAGCATCTCGAGGAGCAGGGCGAGGGAGAGGCCCGCGTAGGGCGCATCCGCAAGCTGCACGGTGCCCGCGAGGACTACGTGAGCGACCTGCACCACCGCTTCCAGTCGCTCGCGCTCAATGGCCTGGATGTGCTGCTCGACTGTGCAAACGGCGCGACATATCGCGTTGCGCCGGCGATTTTCGAGCGCCTCGGAGCCCGCGTTTCGACGCTCGCAGTGGAGCCCGACGGGCGCAACATCAACGCGAACTGCGGATCGACCCACGTCGAGATGCTTGCGCGGGCGGTGAGTGCCGGTGGGCACGACATCGGCTTCGCGTTCGATGGAGACGGCGATCGCGTGCTGGCGGTCGACCGCGATGGCCAGGTGGTCGACGGCGACGAGCTGCTCACAATGGTGGCGCTCCATCTACTCGAGCAGGACCGGCTCCCGGGCAACGGCATCGCCGTGACGGTGATGACCAACTTTGCGATTGTCGCGGCCCTCGAGCAGGCGGGCATCAAGGTTGCGAGTACCGCGGTCGGCGACCGCTACGTGCTGGAGGCGCTGCGCGAGCGCGGCTGGGCGCTCGGTGGTGAGCAGTCGGGACACATGATCGAGCTCGGCTTCGCGCCCTCCGGGGACGGGATCGCATCGGCGCTACTCGTGCTGGAGGCCCTGGGGGCCAAAGACCTCAGCCAGCGCCACAGGGTCGAGAAGCTGCCGCAGCGACTCGTCAATGTGCGCGTGGTCGGCCGCAGTGCGCTCGACGAGGCCGCAGCCGTTCAGGCTGCGATCGCACGCGAATCGCAGGCGCTCACTGGGCGCGGCCGGGTGCTGGTGCGCCCGAGCGGCACCGAGCCGCTGATCCGCGTGATGGTGGAAGCACCGACCGGCGAGGAGGCGGAAGCGGTCTGCGGCAGGCTCGTTGCAGTCGTCGAGTCGGAGCTGGGGTAGGCTCGAAGGATGTGCGGCATCATCGGTTACGTCGGCAATCGCCCAGCCGAAGCGATCCTGCTGAGCGGTTTGCGTAAGCTCGAGTACCGCGGCTATGACAGCGCGGGAATCTCGCTCGTCGAGGGCGACGAGATCCGCTCGGTACGCGCGGTGGGGAACCTCGATCACCTTGAGGCAGCGCTCGCGAACGCGCCGGCGAACGGTCGCGTGGTGACGCCGGCGACGGCTGGGATCGGCCACACGCGCTGGGCGACGCACGGGCGCGTCAACGAAGCCAACGCGCACCCCCACTTCGACACCTCGGGCCGCGTCCACGTCGTGGTCAACGGCATCGTCGAGAACTACGTGGCGCTGCGCGAGCGGCTGATCGCGAACGGCGCGGTCTTCAGCTCGGAGACCGACGCCGAGGTGATCGCTCAACTCCTCGCCAGCCACTACGACGGCGACCTCGCGGCGGCGGTGGCGTCCACGCTCGCTGAGCTCGATGGCTCGTTCTCGTTCGTCGCGCTGTGCCTCGATGAGCCCGACCTGCTGGTCGCGGCGCGGCGCGAATCGCCGCTGGTCGTCGGCTGCGGCGCCGACGAGAGCTTCGTCGCCTCCGCCGTTCCGGCGTTTCTTGCCGACACGCGCTCGGTGCGCTACATCGAGAGCGGTGAGATCGTGCTGCTGCGCGCGGGCTCGGTCGAGATTCGAGACCTGACCGGCGCCGTCGCGGAGCGCGAGCTGGTTGAGATCGACTGGGATGACGAGACCGCCGAGAAGGGCGGTTACGAGACGTTCATGCTCAAGGAGATCTACGAGCAGGCGGACGGGCTTGCGGCGACGATCAACGACCGCACGGTGCGCGGTGCCGGTGTCGATCTGGCCGACGAGGGCGCGTTCGACGAGGCGATCCTCGACGGCGTCCAGCGCGTCGTGATCGTCGCCTGCGGCACGGCCTACCACGCCGGTCTCGTGGGCCGCTACGCGATCGAGGAATGGGCCCGGCTGCCGGTCGACGTCGACGTGGCCTCGGAATACCAATACCGCAACCCGCTCGTCGGCCCGAGCGACCTCGTGATCGGGATCTCCCAGTCGGGCGAGAGCTTCGACACGCTCGCCGCGATGCGACTCGCGCGAGCGCGCGGCGCGCGCGTCATCGCACTGACGAACTCGATGGGCTCACAGGCGACGCGGGACGCCGACGCCGCGCTCTACACGCGTGCCGGTCTCGAGATTGGGGTGGCGGCGACGAAGACCTTCACCTGCCAGCTCGCCGCGGTGTATCTGCTCGCCCTGCGCCTCGCTGAGCTTCGCGACACGCTGCCAGCCGCACGGATCGCCGAGCTCGTGCTGGCGTTGCGGCGCCTGCCCCAGCTCGTCGACGAGCTGCTCGCCGGCGTTGAGCCGAGTGTCGCTGCAGTCGTTGAATCTTTCTGGGACGCCGACTTCTTCCTCTACATGGGCCGCCACGTTGGCGTGCCGGTCGCACTCGAGGGATCGCTGAAGCTGAAGGAGATCTCCTACATCTCGACGGACGCCTATCCCGCGGGCGAGATGAAGCACGGGCCGATCGCACTGCTCGATGAGAGCACTCCGGTGCTCGCCGTCGCGACGGACTCGCCGCTATTGACGAAGGTGATCTCGAACATCCAGGAGGTGCGCGCTCGCGGCGCCAAGGTGATCGCGATCACGACTGCCGGCAACACGACGGTCGCGCAGCATGTGGAGGCGACGATCGAGGTCCCGGCAACCGATGCAATGCTCGCTCCGCTGCTCGCGGTGATCCCGCTGCAACTCCTCGCCTACCGGATCGCGATGCGCCGCGGCCTCAACCCGGACCAGCCGCGGAACCTGGCAAAGACCGTCACGGTCGAATAGCGCTGCGGTGGCGCGGCTGGCGGCCGGGCCAGCCTCGCTGGCAGATACGCGGCTCGTGGGCCCTGGCCTCCAGGTGCCCGGGCGGTAGCCTCGCTTTTGGAAGATGTGTCCCGATGAGCGTATGAAGCCCGCAGTGGGGCTTGATCTCTTGGAGATCGAGCGGCTCGAGCGTGCGCTGGCGCGGCGGCCCGGGCTGGCGCGGCGCCTCTTCACTGATGGCGAGCTCGAGTACGCGAACTCGCGCGCGCGACCTGCGCAGCATCTCGCGGCACGCTTCTGCGCGAAGGAGGCGGTGACCAAGGCGCTCGGTCTGGAGGCGCTCGTGCCGCGCGACGTCGAGGTGCTCGGCGGCGGGGCGGCGGTCGGCCTGCGCCTCCACGGCGCCGCGCGGGCGCGGGCCGACGAGCTCGCGGTCGAGGTTGCGATCTCGCTGACGCATTCACGCGACCTCGCCGGCGCGGTGGCGGTGCTCGGATGAGCTTGAGCGCGAACGGCAGCGGCCTGCGGGACTGGCTCGAGCCGCTGCCCGATGCCGAGCGGATGCGGGCGATCGACGCCTGGGCGATCAATGACCGCGGCGTTCCTTCGCTCGAGCTGATGGAGCGCGCCGGGGCGAGCCTCGCCGGCTTCGCGGCAGAGCTGGCGCCGGCCGGGCCGATCGTCGTTGTTGCCGGTAAGGGCAACAATGGCGGCGATGGCCTGGTGGCGGCGCGCCTGCTACGCGACGGCGGACGCGAGGTCGACGTGCTGTTCGCGGGCGATCCGCGGGAGCTGCTCGGCGACGCCCGTGCGAACCTCGACCGACTTCCTGGTCTCTCGCCGCTGATCCTCGACGGACCGCTCCGCACCGATGCGGCGTTGATCATCGACGCGCTGCTGGGCACCGGCGCGACCGGCGAGCCGCACGGTGCGATCGCCGGCGCGATCGACGCGATCGAAGCTTGCCCAACGCGGGTGCTCGCAGCCGACGTGCCGAGCGGCGTCGATGCCTCGGCCGGCGTCGTCGCGGGCCGGGCGGTCAGTGCCCTGGCGACGGCAACCTTTCACGCCGCCAAGCCCGGGCTCTGGATCGAGCCGGGGCGCAGCCGCGCCGGCGTCGTGCACGTCGTCGATATCGGCATTCCGGCGGGCGCTCCGCTTACGGCCGACGTCGGCCTGATCCGAGACGAGCCGCTGCTCGACCGGCTGCCGCGTCGCGTGGTCGGCTCGAACAAGTTCACGAGCGGCGCGGTCCTTATCGCAGGCGGCTCTCCCGGGTTGACCGGGGCGCCCTGCCTCTCGGCACTGGCGGCTCAGCGAGCCGGGGCCGGCTACGTGACGGTCGCGGTCCCGCAGTCGCTTGCGCTGATCTTCGAAACGCGCTTGCTCGAGGTGATGAGCGCTGCGCTGCCCGACACTGAGGGCGCATTCACTTCGGAGGGACTGCCGCGCCTGCGCGAGCTGGCGAGCCGTGGCGGGGCGCTCGTGCTCGGTCCGGGGATCGGCCGCAGCGACAACGCGCTCGACTTCGTGCGCAAGGCGATCGGGCAGGCAGAGCTTCCGATCATCCTCGACGCTGACGGGCTCAGTGCCTACGCGGGCGAGCTGACAAAGCTCGCCGTCGGTCGACGCGCGCCGCTCGTCATCACGCCGCACGAGGGAGAGCTGGCTCGGCTGCTCGGCAGCACATCGAACGAGGTGGCGGCGCAGCGGCTGCAGAGCGCCCGCGAGGCCGCGCGGCTGACCCAGGCGGTCGTGGTGCTGAAGGGCGATGACACGCTCGTCGCGGACCCGGGGGGCCTCGTCGCGGTCAGCCCGGGAGCGACTCCTGGCCTCGCGACGGCGGGCACCGGCGACGTGCTGTCGGGTGTCGTCGGAGCGCTGCTCGCGGCGGGCCTCGAGACGTTCGAGGCTGCGGCGGCCGCGGTCCGGCTGCACGCGCTGGCCGGGCAGCGCGCAGCCGAGCGGCACGGGCGCGACGGCATGATCGCCTCCGACGTGATCGAGCAGCTCTCGGCGGTGCGCTCGCGATGACCGTGCGCGCGGTGGCGCGGATCAACCTGGCGGCACTCGAGCGCAACTGCGCGTTGCTGCTTCGCGCGAGCCCGCGCCTTTGCGCCGTCGTCAAAGCCGACGCTTACGGTCATGGCGCGGTCCAGTGCTCGCGCGCCGCGATGGCGGCAGGCGCCTCGTCGCTCGCAGTCGCGACCGCCGACGAGCTGCGCGAGCTGCGGACGGCCGGCCTCACCGAGCCGACGATTCTCGTTCTGGGCGCGTTGACCCGCGCGGAGCTCGCCCAGGCGCTGGCCGACGGCGCGGAGGTGGTCGCGTGGACCGAGGGCTTCCTCGACTGGGTCGTCGCCTGCGGCGGCGGTGCCGTCCACGTGAAGCTCGATACCGGCATGGGCCGCTTCGGTACGCGTGACGCCGCTCTCGCGGACCGCCTCGTGCAACGCATCGAGGACACGGCGGGGCTCGAGCTCGGTGGGGTGATGACGCACCTCGCCACGGCTGACGAGCCCGACCATCGCTTTCTCGAGGAGCAGATCGAGCGCTTCGCGGCGTGGGTCGCACCGCTTCGCGAGCGCCGTCCGGATCTGCTCGCCCACGCCGAGAACAGCGCCGCACTGCTCACCGCGGGGCGCACCCGCTTCGACATGGCCCGCTGCGGCGTCGCGCTCTACGGCCTTGACCCGTTCGGCGAGGATCCCGCCGCGTGCGGGCTCGAGCCGGTCCTCGAGCTCCAGTCCTGGGTCTCCGCGCTCAAGCCGTGCGCGTCGGGCGAGAGCGCCGGATACGGCCGGCGCTTCCTCGCCACGGTCCCGACCGAGCTCGCCGTGCTCCCGCTCGGGTACGCCGACGGCGTCCGTCGCGCGCTTTCTGGCAAGGCCGAGGCGCTAATCGAGTCGAGCCGACGCCCGTTCGTGGGCGCCATCAGCATGGACAGCCTGACCGTCGATCTGGGGCTCGACAGCGGCGTCGCGGTCGGAGCGCCGGCGGTCCTGATCGGGTCCGCGGGCGAGCAGCGCATAATCGCCGAGGATCTCGCGCGCGCGGCCGACACGATCAACTACGAGATCACCTGCGCCCTGAGCCGCCGCGTTCCGCGCGAGCACCACCGCGACGGTGAGCCGATCACGGCTTGATCGGCCGAGCTGACGTGCCCGATCACGCCGACCGAGAAGACATCCTCACGCTGTTGCGCTCGGCGGTCGGCGCGACTGACTGTTGGATCGTCGGAGGCGCGGTTCGTGACCGGCTGCGTGGCGCAGTCGACGTCACGGACTTCGACCTCGTCATTGCGGGCGATGTGCGCGACGCGGCACGCCGTCTCGCTCGAGCCGGCCGCGGCACGGCGTTTGCGCTGTCAGGGGAGTTCGGGGCCTGGCGCGTCGTGGCCCGCTCCGGCAGTTGGCGCGCCGACATCAGCCCGCTGCACGGCGAGCGTATCGAGGACGATCTCGGCCGGCGCGACTTCACCGTCAACGCGATGGCCGAGCCGCTGGCCGGCGGCGCCCTGCTCGATCCGCTGGGTGGCGCGCGCGACCTAGAGCTCGGCTGGCTCAGACTGGCGGCACGCGGATCGCTCGACCGCGATCCACTGCGCGCGATGCGACTCGTCAGGCTTGCGTGCGAGCTCGACCTCCAGCCGGACGCGCCGGCGATCGCGGCGGCGCGCCACGTCGCCCCGCGCCTGGCCGACGTCGCCGCCGAGCGCGTCTACGGCGAGCTCCAGCGGATCCTCGCGAGCGAGCGCGCACCGGACGGCATCCGGCTGCTGGGCGAGGTCGGCCTCACAGCGGTCGTGCTGCCCGAGCTCGACGCGCTCGGCGGCATCGGCCAGAGCCGGTACCACCACCTCGACGTCGAGGGGCATACCCTCGCAGTGCTCAGTGAGCTGCTCCAGCTCCAGAGCGATCCGGCCGGCGTGTTCGACGCCGCCACGGCGGTCGCGGTCCGCGCCCTGCTCGACGAACCGCTCGCCGATGACATGAGCCGCGCCGAGGCGATGCGCTTCGCCGCGCTGATGCACGACATCGCAAAGCCCGTGACCCGCACCGTCGCTCCCGATGGCCGCGTCGGCTTCCCGAGCCACGATGCGCTCGGAGCGCAGCTGGCGCGGACGATCCTTGCGCGGCTCAGAGCCGCGACAAGCGTGCAGTCCTACGTCGCGGAGCTGACGCGCCACCACCTGCGACTCGGCTTTCTCGTGCATCGCCGGCCGCTCTCTCGTGCCGACCTCTACGGCTACCTCGACGCCTGCGGCGACGTGGCAGCCGATGTCACGTTGCTCTCCGTCGCCGATCGCCTGGCGACGCGCGGAGCGCACGCCCGCGAGTCGATCGACGCTCACCTCGAGCTCGCGCGCGAAGTCATCGGCGAGGCGCTCCGCTGGCACTCCGAAGGTCACCCCGCCCCGCCGTTGCGCGGAGATCAGCTCGCGGCTGCGCTGGGGATCGAGCCAGGTCCAATGCTGGGTGAACTGCTCGCCGCACTGACCGAGGCGCAATTCACCGGCGAGGTTGGCACCCGCGCCGACGCGGTCGCCTTCGCTCGTAGCCGCATGGCGTAGGCTGCCCAGCGATGGCCGTTGACGAGTGCATCTTCTGCAAGATCGTGGCCGGCGAGCTGCCTTCGTACGCGATCGCCGAAAACGAGCTCGCCATCGCATTCGCCGACATCAACCCCGCGACTCGCGGCCATGCCCTGGTGATTCCGCGGGCCCACGCCGCCGATATTCACGACATCTCGCCGGCGGACCTGACGGCGTGCGCGCTGCTTGCCAAGGACGTCGCGGGACGGGCCCGGGAACGCCTTGGCGCTGCGGGTGTCAACATTCTCCACTCCGCCGGGAGCGCGGCCTGGCAGGTCGTGTTCCACTTCCACATCCACGTGATTCCGCGCTATCCCGGTGACCCGCTGCGGCTGCCGTGGACGCCGGCGGCAGGAGATCCACAGGAGATCGCGGCCGCGGCCGCCGAGCTGCGGGCTTGAGCCGGGGGCGCACGACGCGTTGCGCCGCTAGCGCGAGACATTTCCCCGGCCTTAGAGTTGTATGTCCTAAATGAAACGAGCTCTACTAACCATCGCCACGGTCGTCGGCATGGGCCTCGCCGCGACGGTCGTCGCGGTACTCGCCCCGGGGATCGCGCTCGGCACGATGACCGAGATCGGCATCGCGCCGGGCGATGTGATCACCTACGGCACCTCGACCGGCTCGTCCGGCGTGTCTGGCGTCTCGGGTGTCTCCGGCGTGACCGGCGTGACCGGCGTTACGGGCGTGACCGG
>JBEKBL010000018.1:0-21819 GCA_050015415.1 Solirubrobacteraceae bacterium | reverse complement strand
CCGCCTAAAGGTTTTTGTCGAGGTCGCCAAGCAAGGCTCGATCTCGGCTGCCGCCGAGGAGCTGTCCTACACGCAGTCCGCCGTCTCGCAGCAGATCGCCGCGCTCGAGGCGGAGACCGGCGTGACGCTGATCGAGCGCCTGCCGCGTGGCGTCCGCCTGACGACCGCCGGCAGCACGCTGCTCGCGCACGCCGAAGGGATCCTCGGCCGGCTGGCCGCAGCCGAGGCCGATCTCGAGGCGATCGCCGGACTGCGGGGTGGACAACTGCGCATGGCCTCCTTTCCGACGGCCGGCGCCACCTTGATGCCGCTCGCGATCGCGATGTTCCGCGCGCAGCACCCCGAGGTCGAGCTGACGCTCGCCGAGGGGGAGCCCGAGGAGATCGCTCCCCGCCTCTTCGCCGGCGAGTTCGATCTCGCTCTGCTGTTTGAGTTCGAGGGCACGAGCGAGTCGCTCGTCGCCGATCTCGTGCGCCAGCCGCTATTCGAGGACCCGATGTTCCTGGCGCTGCCCGCCGACCACCCGCTGTCGCGTCGGCGCACGCTGCGCCTTGCCGACCTGCGCGCCGAGGCCTGGGTCCAGACGTCTTCCTCGAGCGCCTGTGCCCGGCATGTGGTGCGCTGCTGCCACGTCGCCGGATTCGAGCCGATTGTTTCGTTCGAGAGTGACGACTACCAGACGGTTCAGGGGCTCGTCGCGGCTGGCGTCGGCGTCGCGCTGATCCCCAAGCTCGCCGTTGCGAGCGCGCGGGAGGACATCGCGATCCGCGCGCTTTCGCCCTCCAGCCCGGTCCGCAACGTGATCGCCGCGACGCCCGAGGGCTCGCGGCTGACGCCCGCCGCCGCAGCGATGGGCACGATCATGACGAGCGTTGCCGACCGCTTCTCGGACCCAGCGTCTTGATGCGCGGCGGCTGCCACTTGCGGGCGGCCCTTGACAACGCTTTCGGCGCGTGATGCTGCTCTACAACTCCCAGGTGTCGGGCAACTGCTACAAGGTGCGACTGCTGCTCACGCAGTTGGGGATCGACTACGAGCGTCAGGAGCTCAGCGTCGTCGACCGCTCGAACCGCGCAGAGGTGCTCGGCGAGTTGAACCCGGCGCTACGTGTGCCGACGATCGTGCTCGACGACGGCCGGGCGATCGCCGAGTCGAACGCGATCATCTACTACTTCGCGAGCGGCACGCCATATCTGCCGCAGGATCTCTACGAGCGCACGAAGGTGCTGCAGTGGCTGTTCTTCGAGCAGTACAACCACGAGCCCTATGTCGCGACAGTTCGCTTCTGGGTCGCGTTCTCGGCGAGCCCGCCGCCGGCTCAGGAGATCGAGGCGCGCCGTGTCACGGGCTACCTCGCGCTTGACGCGATGGAGAAGGTTCTGAGCGGACGGCAGTTCCTGGTTGCGGAGCGTTACACGATCGCCGATATCGCTCTCTACGCCTACACGCACGTGGCCGGTGAGGGCGGCTTCGATCTCGCCGGCTACCCGGCGATTCGTGCTTGGATCGAGCGTGTAGCCGCCCAGCCGGGCCACGTGCCGATCAGCGCCTGATCAGCTCGACGCGGTCGCCGCGAGCGCGCGTTCGCGCGAGCGCTGTCGGAGGGCCGAGGTCGACCAGAAGAGCAGCAGCGCCACGAGGCCGACCGGGAGCACGATCGCCAGCGCCACGAGCGCGATCGCGAGCGCGACATCGAGCACCGCGAGCGCATCATTGAGGGCGCGCTTCACGGGGCCCGACCCGCCGACTCCGGCCCCCGCCGCCGACGTGGCGATGATCTGCACCGAGACACGAGCGTTGCGTCCGCGGGTGAGCAGCGCCCCGACGCGGTTAGTCGCATCTGCGATCGCTTCGTCGACGTGGGCGATCTTCTGCTGAAGCGCCTGCGCCTGCGCCAGCGTGCCCGCCTGCGCCAGCGCGCTGATGAGGGTCTGTCGCTGCGTCTTCTCGTCGGCGAGCTGCGTGCTCGCCCGGTCGTAGCTGTCGGTGATGTCGCTGCCAGACTGGTCGAGCGAGCGGACTGCGGTGAGGCTCGAGAGCGCTCCGATCAGCTGCGCCAGTCGCGTCGATGGCACGCTCAGGCTGAAGCTCGCATAGCTTGAGATGCCGCGCACGCTCACGTTCGAGCTCTCGACGATCCCGCCCAGCCGCTGTGTATTCGCGACGACCTCGTTCGCCACGGTCTGTATCTGTGTCGGCGTCGACGCAAGCGTCAACGCAGCGCCGCGCGCCACCAGGCGGTTGCTGGGATTTACGTTGTCGCCGGCGAAGTTGGCGCCGGGCGGTGTGGCGGGCGCGGTCGCGCTCGTGCCGGCTGCGGGGGACAGTTCGGTGCCGGTCGTCGAGGTTGGGCCGCTGGCCGCGCCGCGATTGGTGGCGAGGCCGCCGCCCGCCGGTGCGCTCTGCCCTGCCGCAGTGGGTGCGTGCGACGCGGGGCTGCGGACGGCGGGCGCAAGCTTGGGAGCGGACTTCGATCCGTTCAGCACCCCGCTGCCCAGCACCACCGCCACCGCGACCAGCAGGGCAACCAGCGGCCCTCCCGCGAGCGCGAGGCGCCCGGGCCGAAGCGGCTGGAGTCGACGCCGGCGTGGCGAACGAAGGCGTCCGATCCGCTCGTCCAGCCGAGCACGGCCCGCTTCGTCCAAGGCCGGGCTCAGCCCCCTGACGGAAGCGATCAGCGCCGCCAGCTCGAGGTGCTCATCGCCGACCGGCTTGCCGTCGAGGATCGCGTCGAGCGCTCGGAGTTCGGCGCTCGCTTGCGGATTCAGATCACGGCGTGACATCGCAGACCTCCCGAAGGCGCGAAACCGCGCGGTGTAGGCGGGTACCGGCTGCGGTCTCACTGCAGCCGAGGACGCGGGCGAGCTCTCCGTTGCCGAGCCGCCCGACGAACTTGAGCAGGATCACCTCGCGATCGCGCGGGTCGAGCGAAGCGAGGCCGTCGCGCACGAGCATCCTGCGCTCGGCGAGTGCGTCGTCACCATCCCCCTCTGGGGGATCGTCAGCCAGCTCGACGATCAGCGACCGTGTGCGCCGCCGCCGGCGCAGTTCGTCGAGGGCGGCATTCCGCGCGATCGCGAAGAGCCAGGAACGCGCGGTGCCCCGACGCAGGTCGAAGAGCGCCCGGCGACGGTAGGCGCGCTCGAATGCGAGCGCGGTCACGTCCTCCGCCGCGCTGCGGTCGCGCAGCAGCGACGCCACGTAGGCGAACACGTCGTCGGCGCATGCGCGGTAGAGAGCGTCGAATGACTCTCCGCCCGGCGCCGCGCCGGCGTCCCGTGCGACGGCCGCGATCACACCCAACTCGCGATTCTCTGCTTCACACCCCTACTACGTTGTTCGTGGCTGGGCATCACACCTGACATAGCATCTGATACTTGCAGTGCGCGCTAAGCTTGCTAGAGCAAACAAATGTCGCCACAGACTGATACGACGACGGCGGGCTGCCAGGTCAACGGACCCGAAGGCTTGCCGCAATGGGACCCGACCTACGCTGGCGCGTGGATCGGGCTGCTGCAGACCCATCGCCAATTGACGCGGGAGCTCGACGCGCGCCTGGAGGCCGAGCACGGCCTCACCCTGAGCGGCTTGGAGCTGCTCGCACGACTCGCCGCGGCACCCGAGTGCTGGCTTCGCCTTTCGACGGTCGCCACGCAGACCGGTCTCAGCCTGAGCCGCGTTTCGCGGATCGTCGACGTCCTCGAGGAGCGCGGGCTCGTCGAGCGCCGCCATTGCCCCTCCGACGCCCGCGCGATCAACGCCCACCTCACAGACGCCGGCGCGGTCCTGCTGCGCGACGCCGAGACCACGCACCGCTCCGCGGCACAGATCGCATTCTTCGATCGGCTGAGCACGACGGAAGTGCAGACCCTCGCAGACGTCTTCGCGCGTTTCGCGCCCGACGCCGCGGCGTCCTGCCCGCCTAACGAGTCCTAGATCGCTAGCCGGACGGCGATGTTCGCCGGATCGCGCGCGATCAAGCCGTCCTCGCGTTCCTCCAGCTCGAACCCGAGTGAGGTGAGGCGGCTGCGCACCGCGATCAGCTCCTGCTCGCTCTCCAGGATCAGCGTCCAGTGCCGCAGGCCGACGACGTCGGCGCGGGCCGCCGGCACTCCGCGACCGCGCCAGACGTTGAACGCGACGTGATGGTGGTAGCCGCCGGCTGAGACGAACAGCGCGGTCGGCAACTCCATCTGGACGTCGAAGCCGATCGCGTCGCGGTAGAAGCGGAGGCCTTCATCGAGCGAGCCCACGTGAAGGTGGACGTGTCCGAGCCGCAGACCTGCCGGCGCGAGCTGTGTCGGCTCCTCGCCGGAGACACTGTCGAGCAGGTTGCGGACGTCGAGCGGGGCCGGTCCGCCGCGCTGAAACTCCTCCGCGCTCCCCTGGGCCCACTGGGCCTGGGGCCGATCAGCGGCGAGCTCGACGCCGATCCCGTCGGGGTCTGGAAGATAGATCGCCTCGCTCACGCCGTGGTCGGAGGCGCCGTCAATCGGTGTGCGCGCGCCGGCAAGCCGCACCGCCACGCGCGCGAGGTCCTCGCGGGTCGGGAAGAGCAACGCAAAATGGTAGATGCCGGACTCGCGCCCAGGTCGCTGTGCACTCGCGTTTTCGTGCAGGGTGACGAGGTCCTCGCCGCCCGCACCGAGAGCGACGACGCCCGGCTCGCGCCGCTGCACCTGCAGCCCGAGCACGCCCGCATAGAACGCGATCGAGCGCTCCAGGTCGGTGACCGTGAGCTCGACGCCGCCGAGCCGTGTCCCATCGCCGAGCGCACGGCCCGAACGCGTTCCCGCATCCATCAGAACGTTTTCAGCCATGACGAGAGACTACCAAATAATGCTTGCGCTAGCAAGTATTCCACCGTGCGCCCAGGAAAGAACGTCGCGGCTGCGCCCACCGTGCCCGGCAAGGACAGCCGCCGCACGGCGGCGCCCGGAGCTACGCTCCGCGCGTGCCGATCCGCCTCGCCATATTTGCCTCTCATACCGGTAGCACTGCACAGGCGGTGATCGATGCCCTGCGCGAGGGGCTGATTGACGGGACCGCCGTGGTGCTGATCGCCAACAATCCCGGCGCCGAGGTGCTCACGCGCGCCGCCGTGGCAGGAATACCCACGGTCGTCGTCAACTCTCGCACCCACCCTGACACGGTCGAGCTCGACCGCGCCGTGCTCGAAGTGGTCCGCCGTGCGGGCGCCACGCACATCCTGCTGGCCGGCTACATGAAGAAGCTCGGGCCGCTCACCGTTCGTGCCTTCGACGGGCGGGTGTTCAATAGCCACCCGGCCCTGCTGCCGGCATTCGGCGGGCAGGGCATGTACGGCGACCGCGTGCACGAAGCGGTCCTCGCGTCCGGCACCGAGCGGACCGGTGCGACCGTGCACCGTGTGACGGATGACTACGACGCCGGGGAGATCGTGCGGCAGGTCGTGGTGCCAGTGCTTCAGGGTGACGACGTCAGCTCGCTCGGCGAGCGGGTTCGCGCGGCCGAGCGAGAGCTGGTGGTGGAGGTCCTGGCCGCCATTGCCCGTACCGGCTGATCGCCCGGCGCCCGGTCTCCGCCACCCGATCGACGGCGAGTGTTCGTCCACGCCTCTTCCTGAGCCTGCGTGCGCGCGGCTAACATTCTCCCGACCCTCCGCGTACCCACGGGGGTGGCGCATGTCGTGCAGGTTCAACGAGAGGTGTGAGGTATGGCTGGCCCAACGAGCCACGCGACGCTCGACTATTCAACGCAGGAGCGCGTGGCGCATGCGGTTTTTGCTCGTCCCGAGCGACTCAACAGCCTCTCCGAGGAGGCTTTCGATGACCTCGGCGACGTGGTTGGCAACGTCCAGGCCGACCTCGAGGTGCGGGCGCTGGTGATCAGCGGCTCGAGCGAGGCATTCTCGGTCGGGCTCGACGACGAGCTGCTCGCCAAGGCCTACGGCGATCCCGAGTACTTCGAGAACGTCCTGACGCGACTCGCCGCAGCCTGCCTCTCGATCGAGTCGCTCGACGTTCCGGTGGTCGCGCAGGTCGAAGGTAAGGCGTTTGGCGCCGGATTCGAGCTCGCGCTCGCCTGCGACATGATCGTCGCGGCCGACGAGGCCTTGATCGGCGACGGCCAGGTGGCGGCCGGGATCGTCCCGGGCGGTGGCGCGAGCATCCGCCTGCCGCGCGCCATCGGAGTGCAGCAGGCACGCGAGCTGATCTACTCCGGGCGCCTGCTGAGCGGTGGCGATGCCGCCGCGATCGGACTGGTGCTCAAGTCGGTGCCGGCGGCTGAGCTCAAAGCAGCGGTCACAGCGCTGGTGGCTACGTTCACCGACAAGCCGCGGTCGGCCCTGGCAACGGCGAAGCGCCAGATCAACCGCGGTCTCGGCGTCGACACGCCGACCGGCGTCGAGCAGGAGCGCCGCGAACTGATTCGCTACCTCCAGGAGTACTCGCAAGACGCCGCCGAGGGGTTTCACGCGCGGCGCGACGGCCGCGAGCCGTCCTGGGCGTAGGCTTCGCGCGACGTGAACACGCCTGCTCCCGAGACGGTCATCTACTCGGGTCATCCGTCGTGGCGCTCGATGCTCGACTTCCACCTCGGCGGGATCGGTCTCGCGGTACTCGGCGGCGTGATTGGCAAGCTCGCGGCGAGTTGGGGCATTGCGATCGCGGTATTCCTGGGAATCCTCCTGATCTCGTTGCTCATCGGTTTCGTGCGCCGCGCCGCGATCACCTACACGATCAGTGATCGCCGCCTCTACATCCGTAACGGTCTCCTTTCGCGCAAGGAGCAGCACACGACGCTGGACCGGGTGCAGAACGTCGAGGCCAAGCAGACCCTGTTCGAGCGCCTGCTGCACATCGGCACCGTCGACTTCGACACGGCGGCAAGCGACGACTCCGTTTTCGCGTTCGTTGGCGTCGCGGCTCCGAAGCGGGTCCTTGCGGCGGTTGACCGGGCTGTCGATACGCGCAAGCCGGCCGAAGGCGACGCGCTTTAGCGCTACGGCCGCCCGGCCGACCAGCGTGTCGCGTCGGCGACGATCAGGGCGTGATCGAAGGCGAGCGCCGGTAGGGCGTCGAGGCTGAACCACCCTGCGAGCGCTGCGTCGTCGCCGCCCGTGGCGGGGAGCTCGGTCGTTGCGCGTCGGACGTAGCCGACGGACACCGTCGGCCCACGTGGGTCACGCCCCGGCGTGTCGTAGACGCCGAGCAGCGCCAGCTCTCCTTCGAGCGAGATACCCGTCTCCTCAGCGAGCTCGCGGAGCGCGGCGTCATGAACGCGCTCGCCGGTCTCGACGAATCCGCCGGGCAGCGCCCAACTGCCCTGGAACGGCTCACTGCGGCGCTCGATCAGAAGCACGCTGCTCGCGGGCTTGCCGGCGAGCAGCACGACGTCCACTGTGAGCGCCGACCCCCGCACTCAGGCGCGGCCGTACACGGGGATCTTGGCGCCGCTCGTAGGCGCCGAGTCATCCGAGCAGAGAAAGCGAATCACGGCGGCGATCTCGTCGGGTTTGACCCAGCGAGAGTGGTCGGCATCCGGCTGCCCGGCACGGTTGGCGGGTGTGTCGATCACGCTGGGAAGGATGGCGTTTGTGCGCACGCCGTCCTTCGTGTACTCGACGGCGAGCGCGTCGACGAAGGCCAGCACCGCAGCCTTCGACGCGATATAGCCGGCGGCGCCGGCAAACGGTCGCAGCACGGCTCGCGTCGAGACGCAGACGATCGAGCCTGCGCCCTGATCGAGCATCCGCGGTAGCGATCGGCGTCTCGTGAATGCGCCCGGCCGCCTCGTAGCCGCCGACCAGGTTGACGAGCGCGTCAACGCGCCCGGCGGCGCGCGCGATCACCGCGGCGGCCGCGCGAGCCTCGAAGAGGTCGGCCTCGACCAGTTCCAGCCGTTCGTGCTGCTCCACTCGCTCGAGCTCGCGCTCGTCGTGGTAGGGCACGACGACGTGCCAGCCGCCGGCGAGCAGCGTCTGCGTCACGGCGCTGCCAAGGCCACCCGTACCGCCGCTGACAACCACGGTGCCGATCACGTCCTCAGCCTACCGTCCGCGAGCGCCTCTACCGTGACGCAAATGCTGATTCGCGAGCTCACCGACGGCGACGAAGTCGACCAGGCGCTGCTCGTACGCGAGGTCGAGACGCGCCTGAAGCGCGACGGCAGCGAATACCTGCGAGTCACCTTTGGCGACCGTAGCGGCCAGCTCGTGGCGATGGTTTGGGAGGCGATCGCCGACCTCAAGCCGCTGCTGCGTTCCGGCGAGCCGGTCTGGATCAGTGGCTGCTACAGCGTCCATCCCCGCTACGGACCGCAGCTCAACCTGCGTGCGCTCCGCGTGGCGGAACTCGGAAGCTTCGAACCGGACGATCTGATGCCCGGTCCGGCGCGCGAGGTCGCCAAGATGGAGGCCGCCCTGCGTGAACTCATCACGACGGTCCAGAATCCGCACGTCCGCGCGCTCCTCGAGCGCCTGCTCGGCGAGCAAGGCGACCTGTGGCAGCGCTACCGCCTCGCGCCGGCGGCGAAGTTCTACCACCAGGCCTACCGGCACGGGCTACTCGAGCACAGTCTCAGCGTCGCCGAGGCGGTCAGCGCGCTGTCGTCGACGTTTCCGGGCATCGACCGCGACGTCGCCGTCGCCGGCGCGTTACTGCACGACCTCGGCAAGCTCGACGCCTACGAGGCCGGTTCGACTGCGATCGACCTGACTAATGCCGGCCGACTCCACGGCGAGATTGCCCTCGGCTACTACCGCGTGCGCCGCGCGATCGAAGACCTGGACGGCTTCCCCCCGGCGCTGGAGCAAGCCCTGACACACATCATCCTCTCCCACCACGGGTCGCTCGAGCACGGCAGCCCCGTCGTCCCCTGCACGCGCGAAGCCACCCTCGTCCACATGGCGGACAACCTTGGCGGACGTCTCGGTAGTTTCGACCGCCTCGAGCTCGAGTTGCGCGACGGCGAGAGCTGGTCCGGCTTTGACCGCGCGATCGGTGCCGGCGCCTTCTTCCCGAGCCACGACGAAGAGCTTTCGGCCGCCCCCAGGGCGGCCTAGGGCCAGCCGCGCGAAGCCTTCAAGACCGCCCCGCGGCGACGCGATCCGCACCCAGCCAGCGGTCGCAGAAGAGCGCACCACCGTGTGCGTCCCCCCGGTAGAACCGACGATCACCCGGCGTCCGAGTACCCGACGCGCCACGTGAAACGACACTGAGCCGGGTTTCGCGAGCCACAAAGTCGCCCGTGAAACCCCGCAAATTAGGCCCGGTCGCCATGGCCTGCGGCCGGTGCCGTCTATCGTTACCCGCGGATGGCAAAGGACACGGAGAAGCTGATCCGCCAGCTGTCCCTGATCTCATACTTGATGGCCGAGCGTCGACCGGTGACGGCGCTCGACATCAAGCGCGACGTCGAGGGATACAGCGGCATGAACGAGGACGCGTTTGCGCGCCGCTTCTACGCTGACCGCTCCGAGCTCGAGTCGCTGCGGATTCCGCTGACCGTCGAGAAGCCACTCGACGGCGTCGCCGAGCAGGAGAACTACTCGCTGCGCCCGGAGAACTTCCATCTGCCGCCGATCGAGTTCTCCGACAGCGAGCTTGCGGCATTGGCGACCGCGCTGTCGCTGCTCGATGGAGAGTTTGCCTACGCCGAGCCGCTGCGCCTTGCGTTGCAGCAGATCACCTGGGGTCGCCCGAGTCCCCTGCAGGCTCCCGATCAGCGCGGTGTGGCGCTCGGCATCACCGCTTCGGCCGGCGGCCATGACCTCTCGCAGCGACTGGTGAAGATCGAGACCGCGATCTTTCGCCACAAGACGATCACCTTCGACTACTACACGATGGAGCGCGACGAGGTTGGTCCGCGCAAGATCGATCCCTACCACCTGCTCTACCGCGGCTGCCAGTTCTACCTGCTCGGCCATTCGCACGAGCGCGACGCTCTGCGCGTCTTCCGCCTGTCGCGCATCCGTGGCAAGGTCGCCTACGCGACGAAGGCCGAGCACGACTTCCGCCGACCGGTCGGGTTCGATCCACGCTCCTATGCGAACCGCTCCGACTGGCAGTTCGGTGAGGTTTCAGGCAGCGCCGAGATTCGCGTCGCCGAGCGGATTGCCTGGCAGCTCGATCGTCATTTCGGCCGCTACGGCGAGGTGCGGGCGATCGATGGGAGCGGCGACCGGCTCTTCGTCACCGAATATTCGAGTTCGCGGCAGCTGATCTCGTGGGTGCTGGGACTTGGCGAGCACGCGAGCATCCTTGGGCCACCGGAGCTGGTCGACGAGCTCGCCCGGCGCGTGAAGCTGATCGTCGAGCGCCACAGCCATGCGCCCAGTGCCGGGCCCGCCTCGCTCGCCACGACGCCGGCGGCGAGCAACGGAGCCGCCGAGTCCAACGGGCGCGCTGAGGCTGCGATCCGCCCTGAGCGTTTCGCGCGCCTCGTGACGCTCGCCTCGATCCTGATCCAGGCCGGCCGCTCCGGCGAGTCGCTGGAGCTCGAGGATCTCTGCCAGCGGCTGCAGATCAGCGATGGTGAGCTGCGCGAGGACATCGGCGTCCTGAACGTCGTCAACTTCGGCGGCGGCTCCTACGTTCTCTACGCCGAGATCGATGAAGACAACGGCACTGTCACCGTCGACCCCGAGCCATACAGCGACAACTTTGCGCGCCCCGCGCGGCTGCTCCCCGTCGAAGCCAAGGCGCTCGTTGCCGCGATCGACCTAATCGGTGAGCATCTGCCACAGGGGTCCCTGACTTCCGCGCGCGCGAAGATCGTCGCCGCGCTCGGCGAGGACCCGATGGAGCAGGGCCTTCAGGTCGCGCACGGCGGCAGCGACGACTCCGATGTCTCCCGCGTGGTCTCCCGGGCGATCACCAAACGAGTGCTGCTGGAGCTCGACTATTACAAGGAGAACGAGGACGAGTTCTCGGTGCGGCGCGTCGAGCCGTATGCGCTCATCAACGGGCGCGAGGGGTGGTACGTCGCGACCTTCGATCCGGAAAAGCACGATGTCCGCCACTTCCGTCTCGACCGGATCAAGCGCGCCGAGCTGACGAGCGTGCGCTTCGAGCCACGCGCCGAGGTGAACCCGTCGGCCGACGTCGAGGGCTGGCCGCGCACCGGCGAGGTCGCGGCATCTCGCAGCGCGCGCGTTTGGATCTCGCCGGAGCGCGCACGCTGGGCGCGCGAACAGCGCAAGCTCGTCGCGGAGTACGACGACGGGGCGATCGTCGTCGAGCTGAGCTTCGCCGGGCTCGACTGGCTCGTGCGCGAGGTTCTCAAGGAGGCCGGTGATGCCGCCGTACTCGAGCCGCGCGACGCGCGCTCCGCAGTGCTGGCCGCCGCCAAGCGCATGCGATGAGTCGCCGCGACGAGATCCGGATGACCGAGCTCGAGGTCACCGGTCTACTCGAAGCTCGGCGCACGGTGATCTGTGCAACAACCGGGGCCGATGGCTGGCCGCACGTCGTTCCGCTCTGGTACGTCGTCCGTGAAGGCGAGATCTGGGTCTGGACCTACGCCGCGTCGCAGAAGGTCGTCAACCTCGAGCGGGACCCCTACGCGACGCTCCTCGTCGAGGCCGGGGACGTCTACGCGGAGCTGCGCGGCGTGATGCTGAAGGTGGAGGCCGAGATCGTGCACGATCCGGAGCTCGTAAGCGCACTGGGGCTGGCCGTGCTGGCGCGTTCGGGTGCCGGCGAGCGCAACGCCCATGGGGGCGAGATCACCCACGAGGCTGCCGAAGTGGTCGTGCGTCAGGCGGCGAAGCGTGTCGCAATCCGCTTCATCGAGCACGCGCGCATAAGCTGGGACCACCGCAAGCTGGCCGAGATCTAGACCGTCCGCGCTCCCTCGCCGATTCATTCTGAGAGACTGCGACCCTCTTGCGATGAAGGGCCTTATTCTCTCCGGCGGCAAGGGCACGCGGCTGCGTCCGATCACGCACACGAGTGCGAAGCAGCTTGTGCCGGTCGCCAACAAGCCGGTCCTGTTCTACGGGATCGAGGCGATCGCGAAGGCGGGCATCACCGACATCGGCATCATCATCGCCCCGGAAACCGGGGATGAGATCCGTGAGGCGGTCGGAGCGGGCTCGCGCTTCGGCGTCAGCGTGACCTACATCGTGCAGGACAGGCCGGCCGGGCTGGCCCACGCGGTGCTCACGGCCGAGCCCTTCCTGGGCGACGATTCGTTCGTCATGTACCTCGGCGACAACCTTCTACAGGGTGGCATCACCGAGCTTGTCGATCGCTTCCGCCAGAGCGAGCCGGATGCGCTGATCCTGCTGACGCCGGTCGAAGATCCCGAGAGCTACGGCGTCGCCGAGCTTGACGGGGACCGCGTCGTCGCGCTCGTGGAGAAGCCGGCGGCGCCGCGCAGCAACCTCGCACTGGTCGGCGTCTACATGTTCACCTCGGCGATCCACGATGCCGCGCGCGCGATCGAGCCGAGCGATCGCGGCGAGTTCGAGATAACCGACGCGATCCAGCACCTGCTCGACCGCGACCTGTGCGTCGAGTCGCACATCGTCCGCGGCTGGTGGAAGGACACCGGCCAGCTTGCGGACATGCTCGAAGCCAACCGGCTGGTCCTCGACACGATCGAGCCGCGCTGCGAGGGCGAGCTGACGGAGACGCAGCTCGATGGCCGCGTGATCATCGAAGCCGGTGCACGGCTGGTCCGCTCGACGGTCCGCGGGCCCGCGATCATCGGTGCCGGGGCGCAGCTGATCGACGCCTACGTCGGGCCGTACACCGCCGTCGGCGAGCGCTGCACGATTGAGCGCGCAGAGGTCGAGCACTCGATCCTGCTGGCCGACTGCAGCGTGCACGATCTCGACGTGCGGATCGAGTCCTCGATGCTCGGACGCAACGTCCGCGTCCACCGCGATAGCCAGCAGCCGCGCGCCTACCGGCTGATGCTCGGCGACAACTCCGAGCTCGCGGTGCCCTGATGCGCATCCTGGTCACCGGTGCCGGGGGAATGTTGGCTACCGATGTCGTGTTGGCGGCCGAGGCCCGACAACACGACATCACCGCGCTGTCTGAGCAGGATCTCGACGTCACAGATGGCGTTCTCGTCGCCTCAGCGTTCGCCGAACTCAGGCCGGATGCCGTCGTCAACTGTGCTGCCTGGACTGATGTCGACGGGGCGGAGGCGGACGAGGCCGCGGCGCTCCGGGTGAATGGCGTGGCGCCGGGGCATCTCGCACGAGCCGCCGCCGATCACGGTGCCCAGCTGGTCCACGTCTCGACCGACTACGTATTCGACGGCAGCGCGCAGCGCCCCTACCTCGAGTCCGACCCAACGGGACCGCGCGGCGCCTACGGCCGGACCAAGCTGGCCGGGGAGCAGGCCGTCCTGGCAGCGGGCGGCGGTCACGCGGTCGTGCGCACCGCGTGGCTCTTCGGCGTCGCCGGGAGGAACTTCGTGGCGACGATGCTCGCTCTTGCCGCCACCCGCGACGTCGTGACGGTCGTGGCCGACCAGATTGGATCTCCAACTTTCACCGGCCATCTCGCCGGGGCACTGGTCGATATCGCCGAGCGTCGCGTCGCGGGGATCGCGCACGTCGCCGGGGCCGGGCAGTGCGCCTGGAGCGAGCTGGCGGCGCAGACCTTTGAGCAGGCGGGTGTCAGCTGCACAGTACTGCCGGTGCCGAGTAGCGAGTTTCCGCGGCCCGCGCCGCGTCCGGCCTGGAGCGTCCTCGCCAGCGAGCGAGCAGACGTGCCGGTGCTGCCGCCGTGGCGCGACGGCCTCGCCGCCTATCTCGCCGCGATCAGCGAGGGCGTCGAGCGATGAAGCTGCTCGTCTGCGGCGGCGCCGGCTTCATTGGCTCGAACTTCGTGCGACAACGGCTGGCGAGTAGCGACGACGAGATCGTCGTGCTCGACAAGCTCACCTATGCCGGCCGCCGAGAGAGCTTGCGCGACGTCGAGGCTGACGCGCGTTTCGCGTTCGTTCACGGCGCGATCGAGGACCCCGAGGCGGTGGACCATGCGCTCGCCGGTGCCGGCGCGATCGTCAACTTCGCCGCCGAGACGCACGTCGACCGCTCGATCGCCGAGCCTGACGCATTCGTCCGCACGCATGCGCTCGGAACCTACGTGCTGCTCGAGGCCGCGCGCAAGCGAGGGATCCGCTACCTGCAGGTCTCGACCGACGAGGTCTACGGCTCGATCGAAGCTGGCTCGTTCACGGAGAGCTCGCCGCTCGAGCCATCCTCTCCCTACAGCGCCACGAAGGCCGGCGCCGACCTGCTCGTCGCCTCATATCAGCGCACGTTCGCACTCGAGACGCTGATCTGCCGCGGCTCCAACAACTACGGCCCGTACCAGTACCCGGAGAAGCTGATTCCGCTGATCATCCTCAACGCGTTGCACGGAGACCGTCTTCCGGTCTACGGCGACGGCCGCAACGTCCGCAACTGGCTGTTCGTCGAGGACTTCGCGAGCGCCGTCGCCCACGTCCTCGAGCATGGCGTTCCTGGCGAGACCTACAACGTTGGCGGCCCGGACGAGTCCGACAACCTGACCGTCGTGCGCCGGATCATCGAGCTGTGCGGCGCCGATGAGTCGCTGATCGAGTTCGTCACCGACCGGCCGGGCCACGACCGCCGCTACTCGCTCGCCTCGGAGAAGGTCGCGGCGCTCGGCTGGCGCGCCAGCACGCGCTTCGAGCAGGGCATCGAGCGAACCGTCGCCTGGTATCGCGAGAACGAGTGGTGGTGGGCGCCGATCCGCTCGGGCGACTACCGCGAGTACTACGAGCGGCAGTACGGGACCGCGCTAGCCGAGTGAGCTGAGCCGCCAGCCGCCGGCTGTCTGCTTGATCAGGTGCACCGTGTAAAGGTGCTGCTTGCCGTTGTCGATCGCCTGGACGACCGCCGTCGCCGTGTCCCCGCTGACGCCGTATTTCTCGATCGTCAGCGTGTAGTTGGACACCGTCGCAAGCTGGTTGTTGACGACCGTCGTGCAGCCGCCGTTCTTGTTCAGCTGAGCCTCGAGCGCGGTGCTGAGGACGCTCTTGCAGATCGTGCTCGAGTCGCCGCTCTTGGCGTCGCTCGAGAAGTTGCCGATCGCGTCGGTGATGCCTTTGAGGTTGCCCGTGGGCAACCTCTTTTGCTTGTCCGTCTGGGTCAGCGAGCAGCCGCCGAGGGCGAGCGCCAAGCCCAGCGACAATATCGCGGTGCGCGGTGTTCGCATGGAGCAGAGCCTACGTGACGAGCGACTCAGAGCGCTCGCCGCACAGATCGAGAGCTGCCGGGCCTGCCCGCGGCTCGTGGCTTGGCGCGAGCAGGTGGCGCGCGAGCGGAGGGCAGCCTTCGTAGACCAGGAGTACTGGGGCCGTCCGGTCGCGGGGTTTGGTGATGGTGGCGCAGCGATCGCGCTGCTGGGGCTCGCGCCGGCCGCGCACGGCGCCAATCGCACGGGCCGCGTCTTCACCGGCGATCGCTCGGGCGACTTTCTTTTCGCGGCGCTCTGGCGCGCCGATCTCGCAAGCCAGCCGGTGTCGCGGGCGCGCGACGACGGGCTCGAGCTGCGCGGCTGTTTCGTCACGGCGGCGGTCCGCTGCGCGCCGCCGGCAAACAGGCCGACGCCGGCCGAGCTGGATCGCTGCCTGCCCTATGCGCGCGCCGAGCTCGCACTGCTCGAGGACTTGCGCGTGGTCGTCTGTCTCGGCGGCTTCGCCTGGAGCGCCGCGCTGGCGCTCTACGACGTTCGCGAGCGACCGCGCCCGCGGTTTGGACATGGGGCCGAGTATTCGCCTGCGAGCGGCCCCGCGCTGCTTGCCTGCTATCACCCGAGCCAGCAGAACACCTTCACCGGTCGGCTGACCGAGTCGATGATCGACACCGTTCTCGCGCGAGCGCGCGAGCTGGCCGGCCTGCCGGCGCGGTAACGTCGGTGGTGATGCCACTCGGCGCATTCACCCCACAGGTCCGCACGTGGTTCGAGAACGCCTTCGAGGCCCCAACGCCCGCCCAAGCCCAGGCCTGGCCGGCGATCGCAACCGGCGAGAACGTCCTGATCTCGGCACCTACGGGCTCGGGCAAGACGCTCGCGGCGTTCCTCTGGGCCCTCGACAAGTTCGTGCGTGAGGCGTCGCCGTCAGACGAGCCGCGAACACGCCTCGTCTACGTCTCGCCGCTGAAGGCGCTCTCCTACGACATCGAGCGCAATTTGCGGACTCCGCTGCGCGGCCTCGGCCTTGACGTCAGCGTTGCGATCCGCACCGGCGACACCCCGGCCCGCGAGCGCGCGGCGATGCTGCGCCACCCGCCGGACATCCTGATCACGACGCCCGAGTCGCTCTACCTGATGTTGACGTCGCGAGCGCGCGAGCTGCTTGGCGATACGGAGGCCGTGATCGTCGACGAGATCCACGCGGTCGCGGCGACCAAGCGTGGTGCGCATCTCGCGCTGTCGCTCGAGCGGCTCGAAGGGCTGCGAGCCGGCGCGCCGCTCCAGCGGATCGGCCTGTCGGCGACGCAGCGCCCACTCGAGGAGGTCGCGCGCTTCATGGTCGGCCCCGAGCGCACCGCGACGATCGTCGACGCCGGCTCCTCGCGAGCGCTCGATCTGGAGATCACGGTGCCGGTCGAGTCGATGGCGGCGCCGGCGCCGCCGGAGGGCGCGGATCCACTCGATCCGCTGCAGGGCGGTGAGTCGGTGCTGCGCTCGATCTGGCCGGCGATCTATCCGCGGCTGCTCGAGCTTGTCCGCTCGCACACCTCGACGATCATCTTCGTCAACAGCCGCCGCTCCGCCGAGCGCCTCGCACTGCGTCTCAACGAGCTGCACTCCGCCGAGGTGGCGGGCGACGGCGGCCTGCCGGTAGCTGAGATAGCGCGCGCACACCACGGCTCGCTGGCGCGCGAGGAGCGCACGACGATCGAGGAGCTGCTGAAGGCGGGCGACCTGCCCTGCCTCGTGGCGACCTCATCGCTCGAGCTCGGCATCGACATGGGTGCCGTCGATCTCGTGATCCAGGTCGAGTCGCCGAAGTCGGTCGCGCGCGGCCTGCAGCGGATCGGTCGCGCCGGCCACGGGGTCGGCGAGGTCAGCAAGGGGCGGATCTTCCCGAAGTTCCGTGGTGACCTGCTCGAGTGCGCCGTCGTCGTCAAGCTGATGCGCGAAGGCCGGATCGAGCACACGGTCGTGCCGCGCAATGCGCTCGATGTCCTCGCCCAGCAGATCGTGGCGATCGCCGCGTCGACCGAAACGGTCTCGGTCGACGAGCTGTTCGCGCTCGTAACCCGCTCCTACTCCTACTCGACGCTCTCTCGCGAGCTGCTCGAGAACGTCCTCGACATGCTCGACGGGCGCTATCCGTCGAGCGAATTCGGTGAGCTGCGGGCGCGGATCGCCTGGGATCGCCTCGCCGGGACGATCAGGGCGCGCAAGGGCGCGCAGAAGCTCGCGGTCGTCAACGCCGGCACGATTCCCGACCGCGGGCTGTACCTGGTCACACTTCCTGATGGGAGGCGCGTCGGCGAGCTCGACGAGGAGATGGTCTACGAGGCGCGGCCCGGGCAGACCTTCCTGCTCGGCGCGACTGCCTGGCGGATCGAGGAGATCGGGCGCGACCGCGTCATCGTCACGCCCGCGCCGGGAGCGTCGGGCGCTGTTCCGTTCTGGCACGGCGACGGCGTGGGCCGGCCAAGGGAGCTCGGCGAGGCGATCGGCGCCTTCTCGCGCTGGGCGGTCGATCAGCCAGCCGAGGTGTTGCAGCGCGACTACGACCTCGACGAGCTGGCGGCGCGCAATCTGCTCGAGTTCCTGCGCGAACAGCGCGCCGCGACCGGCGTCCTGCCGTCGGACCGCACGCTGGTGATCGAGCGCTTTCGCGACGAGATCGGGGACTGGCGGCTCTGCGTCCTCTCACCGTACGGCCGTCGCGTCCACGCCGCGTGGGCTCTGGCGCTCTCAGCGCGGCTGCGCGAGCGCTCCGGCATCGAGGCTGACGCGATCGCCTCGGACGACGGGATCATCCTTCATCTCCCTGACACCGATGAGGCGCCCGGTGCCGACCTGGTCGTGCTCGAACCTGGCGAGAGCGAGGAGCTCATCGTTGGCGAGCTCGCCGCATCGGCGCTGTTCGCGTCCCGCTTCCGCGAGAACGCCGCACGCGCGCTGCTGATCCCCCGCGCCTACCCCGGACGGCGAACGCCGCTCTGGCAGCAGCGCCTGAAATCGCAGACGCTGCTCGAGGTGGCGCGGCGCTACCCGGACTTCCCGGTGATCCTCGAGACATATCGCGAGTGTCTCCGCGACGTGCTCGATCTGGCCGGCCTCGAAGCGCTCCTGCGCGGTCTCGAGACGCGCGAGGTCTCGCTCGTCGAGGTCGAGACCCCGACGGCCTCGCCGTTCGCCTCTGCTCTGCTCTTCGAGTACGTCGCCGCCTACATGTATGAGGGAGACGCGCCGAGCGCTGAGCGCCGCGCGGCCGCTCTGTCACTCGACCGCGAACTGCTGCGCGAGCTGCTCGGTCAGGAGGAGCTGCGCGAGCTGATTGACGGCGGTGCGCTCGAGCAGCTCGAATCCGATCTTCAGCGCCTGACGCCGGAGCGCCAGGCGACTTCGCGCGACGAGCTTCATGACGTGTTGCGTGCGCTCGGCGGATTGACGGCCGCGCAGCTCCGCGACCGCGTGCTGGCACCGTTGGACGGCGCCTCGATGGTGGAGGAGCTGATACGCGAGCGCCGGGCCGTGTTGGTTCGGATCGCCCGAGCGCCCCACTACATCGCCGCGGCGGACGCCGGGCTGTACCGCGACGCACTCGGGGTGGTGCCGGCGGCCGGCCTGCCGGCCGCGTTCCTCGAGCCGGTCGAGGGCGCGCTACGCGAGCTGGCCGCTCGACATGGGCGGACGCACGGCCCATTCACGACCGCCGAGCTGCACGCCCGCTACGGCGTCGATCCGTCGAGCGCCCTGCGGGAGCTCGAAGCAGCTGGGCTGCTGCTGCGCGGCGAGCTTCGCCCGAGCTCCCATCCGCTCGCCCGCGTCGGCGAGCCCGAGTGGTGCGATCCGGACGTCCTGCGGCGGCTGCGGCGCGCGTCGCTCGCCGTGCACCGCCGTGAGATCGAGCCGGCCGAGCGCCGCTCGCTCGCGGTCTTTCTCCCATCGTGGCAGGGCGTCGACCGTCATCCGGCCGCGGGAGCCGGAATCGAACGGCTGCGCGAGACGCTCGTGCCGCTCCAGGGGCTCGCGCTACCGGCCGACCTCTGGGAGCAGGCCGTTCTCCCACGCCGCATCGGGGCGTACTCGATCAGCTGGCTCGACCAGCTCTGTGCCGCCGGCGAGGTCGTGTGGGTCGGCGCCGGAGCACTCGGTAAGCGCTCTGGCAGGGTTGCGCTCTACTTCCGCGACGATGCCTCCGCGATCGGTCCGCCGGCGTTGGGGTCGCGTGCCGCGATCGCGACTGAGCCTGAGCACGAGCTGATCCGTGCGCGGATCGCCGCCTCGCCTTGCTTCTTCAGCGACCTCGTGGGCGAGCTCGACGTGGCGCCGCTCACAGCGCAGGAGGCGCTGTGGGATCTGGTCTGGGCCGGTGAGGTGACCAACGACGCCTGGGCGCCGCTTCGCGCGCCCCGCCTGACCGTCGCCGCCGGGCGCACTGCGAGTCGCTCAGGCCGGCGCTTCGCCCCCGCGCACCGCGCCGCGCGTGCTCAGACACGCGCTCCGTTCCAGGGCCGCTGGTCGCTCACAGCGCCTCTCTTCAGCGGCGCCGGCGCCAGCGACCCCGTCGCGCGCCGCCGTACGCTCGCCGAGCTGCTGCTCGAGCGATACGGGATCCTGACGCGCGAGCTCGTCCTCGCCGAGGGTGTCCCGGGCGGCTTCGCGGCGCTCTATGACTCCCTGACCCAGCTCGAGACGCTCGGCATCGCGCGTCGCGGGTATTTCATCGAAGGCCTCGGTGGAGCACAATTCGCGCTGCCGGGTGCCGTCGAGCGGCTGCGCGCCCAGCGTGCGCTCGATACCTCGCCGCCGCTTGTCCTTGCCGCAAGCGATCCGGCGCAGCCCTACGGGGCAGCGTTGCCGTGGCCCGGCGAGCCGGGGGAGCGTCGCCGCGCGCAGCGCGTCGCCGGCGCCTTCGTCGTATTGGTTGGCGCTGAGCTCGCCTGCTACGTCGAGGCCGGTGGTCGCGGGCTTCAGACGTTCGTTGGGGGCGAGGCCCTGCGCGCGGCGCTCGTTGCACTGGCCCAGGCCGTCCGCAGCGGCCAGATCCGCAAGCTCGAGCCGGAGCGTCTCGACGGTGAGCCGGTCATCGGCGGGCCTCACGAGCCGCTCCTGATCGAGCTCGGCTTCCGCTCCGGGCCACGCCGGCTGACGCTCAGCGCATAGGCTCCGAACGGGTGGCCCGCGACTGATGCCCGAAGGCGACACGATTCACCACGCGGCTGGCCGTATTCGGCCTGTGCTCGAGGGCCGGACGCCCGAGGAGATCCGTACGCCGCAGCGCCGCCACGCGATGGACCGCTGGGCTGACCTGCTCGCTGGGCGCCCCGTGCGAGCGGTCGAGGCCCGTGGCAAGCACCTCCTCCTGCGTTTCGAGGGCGATCTCGTGCTCCACTCGCACCTGGGTATGACCGGCGCATGGGCGGTCTACGACGGCGGGCAGCGCTGGCGCCAGTCTGCTAGCCGCGCCTGGCTGGTCTTGCGCTGCGGCGCTCGCGAGGTGGTGCAGTTCGGCGGCCCGACGCTCGAGCTGCTGAGCGAGCAGCGAGCGCGCACCGATCCCCGCCTGGCCCGCCTTGGCCCGGACATCCTCGGGGAGCGCTTCGATGAGTCCGCAGCGCTGCGAGGTCTGCGCGGCGCCGATCGCGCTCGAAGCGTCGGTGACGCGCTGCTCGACCAGCGTGCGCTTGCAGGGATCGGGAACATCTGGAAATCCGAAAGCTGCTTCGCCAGCGGAATCGATCCGTGGCGGGGGGTCGGCGACGCGAGCGACTCCGAGCTCCTCGAGATCATCCGCTTTGCTCGCCGCGAGATGCGCGTCGCGGCTGACGCCGGCTTCGCCGCACGACCCAGGGCGGTCTATCGTCGTGCCGGCGAGCGCTGCCCGCGCTGCTCGGCGCGCGTCCTCGCTCGCGGTCAGGGCGATCAGAACCGCCGGACCTACTGGTGCCCGGGATGTCAGCGCTGATTCGCGTCGGACACAAGGGCGCCGACGCCATCGTCGCCGGGAACACGCTCGCGAGTTTCGACGCCGCGCTCGCGGCGGGAGTCGACATGATCGAGTTCGACGTTCTCGCCGAGCGTCGCGACGGCAGCGGCGAGCTGTTTGTTGCGCACGACCACCCGATCCTTGCCAAGACGCCGGCACCGACTCTCACGCAGGCGCTTGCTCACCTCACCTCGCCGCCGTTCGACGGCGTTCGACTGCAACTCGACATCAAGCAACGCGGGTATGAACAGCGCGTCATCGACGCTCTCACGCAGGCTGGCGCGCTCGAGCGCGCGTTCATCAGCACCGGCATCTGGAACGCGCTGCAGACGTTTCGCCAGCTCGCGCCCGCCCTGCGGACGGGGTGGACCGTCCCGGCAATCGTTGGCGTCAGCGGCACGCCGTTGATCTCCCCCTCATTCGGCCGGCTTTACAGCCGGCTCCTGCCACGGCGCGCGGCCGCGCGAATCCGTGCCGGCCAGATCGATGCGCTCGTACCGAACTGGCGCGTCGTCACCCCGGCGCTCGTCGACGCGGTGCTCGCTGCCGGTGGCGAGATCTACGTCTGGACGGTCGACGACGCGGCGCAGATCAGCCTGCTCGCCGAGCAGGGCGTCACCGGAGTCATCACCAACGACCCGCGTCTGTTTGCGACCCTCAGCT